>JAAZEK010000202.1 GCA_012512335.1 Clostridiales bacterium
GCTATATACTTTTCCTAATGTCAGAATTCAAGCTAAATACCAAGGAAGTAATAGAATACGCTCTGGATGCTTTGGATAGTGACAGTATTTATGTAAGGTATAATGCCCTTAAGCTGATAAGAAACAGCGGTAATACAGCTGCTTTTCTTGATGCATTAGAAAGAATTATGCACAATAAGAAGAGCTTTAATGTAAGAGTTTTAGTTGATTATATGGATCAGTTCCAAGGAAACATTCAGCTTATAAATATGAAACTTGCTAATAATCTAAATAATTATAATGGAAAACTGAAAAAAGCAGTTATTTTTCATTTTACTAATTGCCAGTATGATGCTCCAGAAGCAAGAAATACACTACTATACCTTCTTGCCAATGAGGTAGATAAAGGCATACTTATCTCCATAATTAGATATTTTGAAAAGGTGATTGATGAAAAAGCTGTTGAGCATTTAATATCCAAGCTCTCTAATAAGGATTGGGAGGTTAGAGCAGCAAGTGCAAGAATTCTAGAAAAATATCCATCCGATGAGACTATTTCAGAATTGACTAAGTCATTAATGGATGAGAACTACTTTGTTAGATTTAACTCTGCATCTTCCTTAAGCAGAATGGTCCAAGGTGAAAATACAATTAGAGAAATATTAAGCAAGACAGATAGCTTTGGTAAGGATTCTTTTCTCTATGCCATGAGCCTGGAAAACAGCATGAAGATTAGTCATTATATAGAGTCTAATGCAAAGGAGGTTGTCTAGTCCATGTCCTTAGAAGATTTTGTGTATGCCATTAATAATTTCTACTTTATATATATGTTTGCATACTCTATTATATTTTTTATAACTACAGTTGTAGCCTCCATAAACCTAAATGATTTATTTATTAGAAGCGAGCATCTGGATAATACTATGCTTGTTAACCACGAAAACTATATTCCTATTTCTATTTTGGTTCCTGCATACAATGAAGAGATTACGATAATAGATACTATAGAGTCTTTGTTGCACTTAGATTATCCTGAGTTTGAGATAATAGTCATAAATGACGGCTCAAAGGATTTAACGAAGAATAAAGTTATAAATCATTTTAAGCTAAAGAAGATAGACAGACCCTTCAGAAAAAGATTGGTATCGAAGAAAATAAACGGAATCTATGAAAATATGGATAAAATAAATATTGTACTTGTTGACAAGGAAAACGGTGGCAAGTCAGATGCTCTAAATCTTGGATTGAATATAAGCAGATTTCCCTTGTTTGTGTGTGTTGACGCAGATTCCATGCTGCAATACGACTCCTTAAGCAGAATTGTACAGCCCTTTTTAGAGGATGATAAGGTCATCGCAGTAGGCGGAAATATAAAGGTTTCTAATGGGATGCTCATTAAAGAAGGCAAAGTAGTTGAAATTAATGAACCGAAAAAATGGATAGTAAAATTTCAAATGGTTGAATATCTAAGAGTTTTCTTAAATTCAAGAGTTGCATTTAATAAAATAAATGCAAATATTATAGTCTCAGGAGCCTTTGGTATATATCAAAAGCAGGCTGTAATTGATATTGGAGGTTATAACACATCCACTATTGGAGAGGATATGGAGCTAATTGTTAAATTACATGCTTTTTTTAAGAAGAATAAAAAGCCATACAGGATTGCATATGTCTCAGATGCAGTCTGTTGGACACAGGTGCCAGAGTCTTACAAAATTCTTAGAGGACAAAGACGTAGATGGCATATAGGTATGGGTCAAAGCTTGATAAACTATAGATTTATGTTTTTAAACCCTAAATATGGGGCTGTTGGGCTGATAGCATATCCTTACTTTCTCTTGTTTGAGTTCATTACTCCAATTTTTGAGATTCTTGGTTTGTTTACTATAAGTATTTCTTACTTATTCAGTTTAATAAAATTAGATTTTTTCCTAATATATTTACTTGTCTATATGGGTTACAGCATTATATGCTCCACAATCTCTATTTTAGTAGAAAAATATCTATTTGATAGGATTATTCCTAGTAAGCTTGTTCTTAAGCTTATACTTTTTTCAGTCTTTGAATGCTTTGGATATAGACAGCTTTGCTCCTTATATAGGATAGAAGCCTTAGGAAAGCTTAGATCTCAACAATGGGGTAATATGACACGAATAAAACAGCATCAACAAGGATAGTTGTAGTTTTCTTAACCATATGTTTATGTGCGAAAGATTCATGTCTATATGAATGTTTAGCATTTGCCATTATTGTTAACAATCTAATTATAGCACTGTAAAAGCGCTACTATACGAAATTACCTATTGGTTAAGCTATAAAGTAAGGTGGTTATATGGCATTTTTTAAAAATATTAAGGGCTTTCTGTCTTATAAAGAGCCCACTAATGACGAGCCTTTTGAACTAATTGAAGACGAATCAGAAGGGATAGATTCCAGAGAAAAAAAATCTTCTCGCTCTATGAAAAAGTGGAACGCTGAAAGGAAACAAGATTCGAGTTCTCAGCAAGATGTAGACTCTGAACTAGATACAGACTCTACAGCGATGAATAATAATAATAATAATATCAATAAGGATCTCCAGTATAACCGACTAAGAATTGAACAAGAGTTTAATTTACCTAGGAATAAGGATGTCATCATCAGAGATATTCTAGTAAGCAAGAGCACAAAGGCTTTTATCGTATATGTAGATGGAATGGCAGATAAGACAACAATCAATGACTTTATTCTACGCCCTCT
Source organism: Clostridiales bacterium (assembly GCA_012512335.1). GTDB lineage: Bacteria > Bacillota > Clostridia > Caldicoprobacterales > DTU083 > UBA5454. The sequence goes on from JAAZEK010000202.1 coordinate 2,719, forward strand.
TATGGCAGTCAGCAATTTTAGAAGCCACAAAGATGAATGTAATATCGACTATATTATAGAAAATTTATTATCTGTTGATCAGATTGCCAAGACTTTTACATATGATGAGGTCATCTCTCAAATTCTTAAAGGCCTTACAGCCTTATTTATTCAGGATTGTCATGAGTGTGTCCTAATTGAAAGCCGAGGCTTCGAGAAACGAAACGTGGAACAACCAGTAACAGAAGCTGTTATAAGCGGTCCCCACGAAGCCTTTACAGAAAACCTTCGAACCAATCTAACCCTAGTTCGAAAAATAATAAAAAACAAGAATCTTATAACGGAAATGCTCCCTGTAGGCAAAACCAACAACTCAACTTGTGGAATTATGTATCTGGATGGAACTGCAAACATGAAAATTGTTGATGAGCTTAAAAGAAGGATAGAAAGCATTGAAATTGATTTTGTTGCAGGAAATGGCATGCTGAATCAGTTGATTGAGGATCATCCATATGCCATTTTCCCCCAAATACTTACTACGGAACGGCCAGATAGAACTGCTTCATTTCTAATGGAAGGTAAGGTAATCTTTATTTGTGATGGTACCCCTTATGCAAGTGCCGTCCCTGTTACATTTTTTCATATGTTCCACTCCCCAGAGGATTCCTTTATTCGCTGGCAATATGGAACTTTTATTAGATTAATAAGATTTTCAGCCATTCTTCTAGCATTATTTCTGCCAGGTTTTTTTGTTGCACTTACATTATACCATGCAGAAATGATACCTACAGAACTTCTTTTGGCTATTGAAAGCTCAAGGGAAAGTGTTCCCTTCCCCGTAATCGCTGAAATCCTGATGATGGAAATTGCCTTTGAGCTTATCCGGGAGGCAGGGATACGAGTACCCGATGTGATAGGTCAAACTCTAGGAATCATTGGAGCACTTATATTGGGTCAGTCTGCTGTAGCAGCCAATCTAGTAAGCCCTATTCTGGTTATCATTGTATCAATAACTGGGTTGGGAAACTTTGCAATGCCTAACTATTTTTTGGGTATTGCCATAAGGATTCTAAAATTTCTTTTCATTTTTCTGGGTTTCTTTGCAGGCTTTTATGGTATTTCAATAGGGATATTTATTATAGGTGGAATGGCTTGTAGCATGAAATGCTTTGGTGTGCCTTACTTTACCCCCATCGCACCAAAAACAAAGGTGAACCCAGATGTTATTATTCGACAACCCATTTGGAAACAAAAAATGAGGCCAGATTCATTAAATAGCCCAAATGAGAAAAGAGCGGGTAATATGGTCCGAGGTTGGATGGATAAAAACAAAAAGGGGGATAGAAAATGATAAAGGAAGGAAAGATCGGTGTTCAAGAAGCCACGTGGCTGATTTCCATTACCATTGGGGCAAAGGTTTTCTATACCAGCCCTGGAATTGTTGCAGGCATAGTGGGGAATACAAGCTGGTACATGACACTCATATCTATGGGCACTGCAATTCTAGGGTTTACATTTATATGTCTTCTATTAAAACGATTCCCTGGCAAAGATATTGTAGCTATATTCAATGATACCCTGGGAAGGATGGCTGGATTTGTCTTTTCAGCCACCCTTGGACTATATCTTTTATTCTTGGCTACCAGTACAATTAGCGAATTCACTGAGGTAATTAAAATCTATGCATTCCCTCTATCCCCTCCTGTAGTAATGATTGGGATGCTCGTTGCAGGTGTGCTTACCCTAAGCCTATTGGGTTTGGAGAGTCTGGCAAGGTTTTCGAAATTATCCATTTATGCCATGCTGTTAGGATTCGTTACAATCCTAATATTGGGATCCCAAAATTATGATACCAATAGATTGTTTCCCATATTTGGATATGGTGCTGAAAAAGTCCTGCTTAATGGGATCATTCGAAGCTCTGCCTATGGCGAAGTTATTATGCTAGCAGTTTTTACCGGCTCTCTTCAAGGTCTTCACCACATAAAAAAAGCCGGTTATACCGGCCTACTACTTTCGGGAATGTTGATATCACTGTCACTTCTTGCTTTCGCTTTATCCTTCCCTTATTATACAGCCCAGGAAATAACTGCTCCCATGTATCAAATGGCTTCTCTGATTGATTATGGAAGATTTATACAGAGAGTGGAGCCGATTTTTCTCTTCATATGGTTCATTAGCTCCTTTATTGCTATTACTGCCGTTTTTTATTGCTTTGTCAGTATATACTGTAAAATGTTTCGAATTCAGGATGCCAAACCAATCATTATAGGGTCTACTATCATACTCTTTGCAGGTGCAATGATCCAGTCCAACATGGGTGTGATTGCCGCCCAAATGATACAAAAAACCAGGCAATATGGATGGATACCTCCTTTTATACTACCCCTTATCGCGCTTCTGACAGCGATACTCCGGAAAAAGGGGGCTGCGTCCCATGGGTAAGAAGCTTGCACTCATTGTGGTATGTACAATACTCGTGGCTACACTGAGTAGTTGTGATGATGCACGAGAAATTGATCATGTTGTTCATGTCCTCGTCATAGGAGTAGACAAAGGTGTATCTGATAAATGGCGCCTTACCCTACAGTTTAATAACATGAAAAGTGGCCAAAGCGGTTATCAGCAGCAAGCGAGTGGTGAGGGTGATGATGGAGACGGAGGTTCCCAAGATGGCTATACCTACGTTACAGTAGATTCACCTTCTTTCTTCACCGGACTGGATATGCTGAACGCTACTGTACCTAGGAGGTTGGTATTTACCCATGCAGGTCTTATCATAATATCGGAAGAGTTGGCCAAAGATGGTCTATTAGAGGAGTATATTGCTCCCATAAGTCGTTTCAGAGAAATACGGGGAAGCGCACATATGGTTGTTACGAAAGGAAACGCATTGGATTTTATTAAGGCAAACGCTCCTTCTATCGGTACAACTCTATTCAAAGAATTCCAGACAGCTATTACAGAATCTGAAAATACAGGTTTCTTTCCCCATACTACCTTAAGCGAGTTTTATGAAGCACTTCTATCTACCCAACACCAGCCGATTATGACAATGGGAGCTGTTAACCAATTTGGAAACTTTCAGGAACAAGGACCTAAATGGGACAATGAATTTAAGCTCGGTGGAGAATACCTGCCTGGGCAGCTCCCTAGATACGGCCAAAATAAAATCGAATATTGGGGTACCGCCCTATTTAATCAAGATAAGATGGTGGGAGAGCTAAACGGCAGTGAATCACGTGCATTATTGATGATAAGGGGAGAATTTGAGAGAGGGTTCTTTACCGTTCAAGATCCAAAGAAGTCTGAATTAATTATCCCTTTGGATATTAAGCAAGCAAAAAAGCCCAAGGTAACGGTTAGTTTCGATGAAGATATACCTATGGTTGAACTAACACTATATTTAGAAGGAGATCTTTTAGCTATTCAGAGCAGGCTTCATTATGAAAAAGATCCCCTTTTGTCACTATTGGAGGATACCTTTACAGAGGAAGTAGAAAATCGAATGAATCAACTGATTAATAAATGCAAAAATTTAAATATTGATGTCTTTAGATTTGGAGATGTAGCGGTTAGACAGTTTAGGACAATCGATGCATGGGAGGAATACAATTGGAATAAAAAATTCAAAGACATTAAAGTGACTACAAAGGTTGAATTCACAATTAAGAAGACGGGAACCCGGATAAAAAGTTACCCTATGGACAATCCTGAGGAGGATGAATAAACATATGCAATATATTGTTATGATACTACCCCTATTTGTTTCTATGTATTTGCTTAGTTTTGCTAAGCATAACTGGAAAGGTAAAAATAAAAAGGCAGCAATTGGCTCAGTTATTATAGCCATTGCCGCCTTTGTTATGCCCTTGTTTATTCTGTAGATGCCCTACTGTGAAGCTTTAATTTCATCCCAAATTCGATTGTATACCTCAATAATATCACTTAGATCTTCAAATACTTCGCTACCCTCTAAGGAATTCATGTCAGGATAAGCTACCTCATCATTGCGTGTTTCTTCATCAAGCAGCTCAACAGAAGCAGTATTTGGGGATGAATATCCAATGTACTCAGCATTACGCTTCCCAATTTCCGGATCAGTCATAAAGTCAATAAATTTCTCAGCAGCTTCCTTGTTTTTGCTGGACTTTGGAATAGCCATTGCATCAAACCAAAGATTTGTGCCTTCCTTAGGAACAGCATAGCTCAAATCTTCATTCTCCCACATCATATATATGGCATCGCCAGACCATACAACTGCCAGAGCTGCCTCTCCGCCTATCATCTTGTCCTTTACTTCATCACCAACATAGGATAGAACCAGTGGTCTTTGCTTAATAAGCTCCTGCTTAGCTTCTTCCAGTTCATTTTCATCCCTGGTATTTAAGGAATAGCCCAGCTTCTTTAATGCAACAGCAATGGAATCCCTCTGGCTGTCTAGCATAAAAATATTTTTCTCATATTTGTCATCCCATAATATGTTCCAACTGTCCACAGCATCATCCACCATGGTGGTGTTATATAAAATACCAACAGTTCCCCACATATAAGGAACGGAATATTCATTATTGGGGTCATAGCCTAGGCTCTTGAATTCCTCGCCTATGTGCTCGAGGTTAGTAATATTATTCATATCAATCTTGTGAAGCAAATCTTCTTTTATCAAACGAGCTATCATATAATCTGATGGAAAAATTACATCGTAGCTGGTTCCACCTGCCTTCAACTTGACATACATTTCCTCATTGGTGGTAAAATAATCATAATTTACCTTGATCCCATATTCTTCTTCGAAGTCTTTTAATACTGACTCATCAATATAGTCTCCCCAATTAAAAACTGTAATGGACGAGCTGGTACCTTGCTGAGAGTCACCAGCACAAGCAGTTATACTAAATATCGTGACCAACATCAGGAAGATAGCTATTGTTTTCTTTATCCTTTTCAATTTTAGTTCTCCTTTCAGGGTTATCTTTGGACATTCTCATATTAACTATAATCAAAAGCAGTAGCACACTTATAAACATCAGCGTGGATAATGCGTTGATTTTCGGACTTATTCCCCTTCTAGCCATACCATAGATGACAATGGATAGGTTGTTAACACCAGAACCAGTAGTAAAGAAGCTGATTACAAAATCATCCAGTGACAGAGTAAACGCCAGTAGAAAGCCGGTTATGATACCAGGCATAATTTCAGGTAGAATAACCTTCCAAAAGGCTTCCATAGGGGTCGCCCCTAAGTCTAGTGCTGCCTCATACAAATGCTTATTCATCTGCTTTAGTTTAGGCATGATGGATAATATCACATAAGGTATATTAAAAGTTATGTGAGCCAGTAGCATGGTAACAAAGCCAAGGGGTATTTTCGTAAAAATAAAAAGTACCATCAGGGAAATACCAGTTACAATATCTGGATTTAATATAGGAAGATAGTTAACATTCAGCACCAGGCTTTGTGGTACCTTCTTCATGCTAAAAATTCCTATGGAAGCAATTATGCCTATCAAGGTAGCAATAATAGAAGACAAAACCGCTATCAGTAAAGTATAGTACAAGGCTGACATAATCTGCCTATCCTGAAACAATTCCATGTACCAATTTAGGGTAAAGCCTTCCCAATTAGCCCTGGACTTAGACTCGTTAAACGAAAAAACAATCAGTACCAGGATAGGAGCATACAGGAATGCAAAGATTAGAAAGACATAGCTTTTTTTCAGAAAACGCATCACCACAATGCACCTCCCCCACTTTCCTGTTCATATCGCGACATGATACCCATGCTTCCTAGAATTAAAAGCATCATTATAACTGACAGGGCCGAGCCAAATCCCCAATCTCCAGAGGACAGGAATTGTTGTTCAATCAGGTTACCAATGAGCATAAATTGGCCACCACCTAGTAGCCTTGAGATAACAAAGGTTGTAACCGCAGGCATAAATACCATGGTTATTCCAGAGATAACTCCTGGAAGACTTAATGGAAATACAACGCGCCTGAACACAGTAATACTGTTCCCACCTAAATCTTGAGCTGCCTCTATGACGCTATCATCTATCTTGGAAAGAACCGAGTAAATAGGTAAGATCATAAAAGGAAGGAAATTATATACCATACCAAGCACTACTGCCTTGTTGGTATACAAAATGTCAATTGCAGGCAGCCTTAGCAAGGACAAAATAGAGTTAATGACTCCGTTTCTCTCTAGAAGAGTCATCCATGCATAGGTACGTAGCAAAAAGTTCATCCACATAGGCATCACTATGAGCATGTACATTATCTTTTTTCTCGCATACTCCTTGCTGGCTAGAATTGCCGCCATGGGATAGCCCAATAAAAGACAGATAACAGTGCTGACTAATGCTAAAACCACAGACCTGACCAATACATTAATATAGATAGGATCTACAAATCGGCGGAAGTGTTCAGCAGTCAAGCTCCAACCGTCCTCCGTCTGCTCTGCTACACTGTAAAACAGTACTAAAAACACGGGAACAACAATAAAGATGAGCATCCATACTATATAAGGTGAAGCCAGCCACTTTCTTTTCATTCCGCCACCACCTTCTTTTTCATGATATGAATATCATTAGGAAGAATCTGTAAGCCCACTTTACTATCCTCTGGTGCCATTATTGTGGAATGAACCATCCAAGTAAAGCTTCCCCCATCAATAAGCATCTCGTAATGTACTCCTTTAAAGGTAGCGGATTGTACTATGCCACCAAGCATGCCATCTTCCCATGGAACTACCTTAATATCCTCAGGACGGATAACTACATCAACTTCCTCTTTGGGTCCAAATCCCTTGTCAACACACTGGAATGTTTTGTCCATAAAGCTTACAAGATAGTCTTCCTCCATTACACCGCCTAGAATATTACTTTCCCCAATAAAATCAGCTACAAAGGCATTCTTTGGTTCGTTGTAAATGTCTTCTGGACTGCCTATCTGCTGGATAACACCATCATTCATAACAACAATAGTATCCGACATACTAAGCGCTTCCTCTTGGTCGTGGGTTACATAAATAAAGGTGATACCCAAGCTTTGCTGCATATTTTTTAACTCTACCTGCATCTCCTTACGAAGCTTTAAGTCCAGTGCACCGAGAGGTTCATCTAGTAACAAGACTTCTGGTTCGTTTACCAAGGCCCTGGCTATAGCTACCCTTTGCTGTTGACCACCGCTTAAAGAGTTTACAGAACGCTTACCAAAGCCCTTCAGGTTAACCAGCTTAAGCATATGCTCTACTTTTTCCCTAATGACTTCTTTCTCCATTTTCTTTATCTTAAGCCCGAAGGCGATATTATCAAACACGTTCAAATGTGGGAACAAGGCATATTTTTGAAAAACAGTATTAACCATTCTTTTATAAGCAGGCAGATCGTTGATGTTCTTGCCCTCAAATAGCAGGTTCCCACTATCGGCATCTTCAAAGCCACCGATAATACGCAGGGTTGTAGTTTTACCACAGCCACTGGGCCCTAGCAGGGTAACAAATTCATTTTTCCGAATATACAGGCTTAAATCAACCAAAGCCGGTGTATCGTCATATGCTTTTGATACGTTTTCTAATTGTAAAATGATGCTGTCAGTCATTGCTGAACCCCCGTTTCCTATAGTACATTATTAAAAGCTAGGCGGTGTGGACACCCACAAGAAGGTGGTTTTGCCCTTGGAACCATTAGCTATAAAGTGACTCATGTTCGGCTTGAAGGAAAAGCTTTCTCCCTTTTTCACCCGATAGTGATGCTTACCCAAATGCAGAATAATGGAACCTGACAAAACATATCCAAATTCTTCTCCGTCATGGGGGTCTTCAACCTTGGAACTACTATCTCCTGGCCCCAGCTCCATAATGATTGGCTCCATCTTATTTTTCTGTGCATTCGGGATAATCCAATGTATTACATGACTAAGTTCTTTGTTCTCTAAGCTAAAGACATCGTCTTTCTTGAACACGATTTTTTCATCAACCTGTTCATTGAAAAAGTCTTTTATATTTGTCCCAAGGCTTTCCAGTATATCCATCAAAGTGGCAATGGATGGAGAGGTCAACTCTCGTTCGACTTGAGAAATAAAGCCCTTTGACAACTCACAACGATCGGCAAGTTCCTGCTGTGTCAAGCCATTACGAATACGCAGCTCCTTGATCTTTTCCCCTATTTTCATCCAAAACACTCCTGTCTCTTAAAACTAAACTCAAAGTTTATAATTACTAAACAAAATACTTATATATAAATAACATAATTAGACTGCAATGTCAACAAGAAAAAGTTAAGAAAAGCCTGCGTTCTTTGAACGCAGGCTACAGCTACATAATGTGCTCTTATGAGCCTATACAATGCTTGGTTGATTTAGAGATTTTGGGAATATATTATTTGAATATATTGGATATCAAATCCCACAGATTATATTTACTAAATATACTTACTGCAACAAGAGAAACAGTTGACATTATTTTGATAAAGATATCCAAACTAGGACCTACTGTATCTTTTAAAGGATCGCCTACAGTATCTCCTACAACTGCAGCATCATGAGCTGGAGATCCCTTACCGGATCCTTCGATGGCACCTGATTCAATGTATTTCTTGGCATTATCCCATGCACCACCGGAATTTCCAGTGAAAATAGCAATCATGATAGCAGTAAGAGTACAACCAATTATCAAACCTCCAACAAATTCAGGGCCAAATATAAAGCCACATAATACGGGAACTGCAATTGCCATCAGAGAAGGGATTTTCATTTCTCTAATAGCTCCGGTTGTGGAGATTTCTATACATGTTTTGTAGTCAGGTTTTGCAGAGCCATCAAGAATGCCGGGTATTTCTCTGAATTGACGACGAACTTCTTCAACCATTTTGCGAGCAGCTTTTGCAACAGCTTCAATTAACATACCGGAGAACAAAAATGGTAAAGCTGCACCTGCAACTGAACCAGCTAAAATCATGGGATCGATTATATTAAGAACTAAATCCGTACCAATTTCATTGTATGAATAAAGATAGGAAGTCATTAGGGCTAATGCAGCTAAGCCACCCGAGCCGATAGCAAAGCCTTTGCCAATGGCTGCTGTAGTATTACCAACTGAATCCAAAGTATCAGTTATGTTTCGGACATCTGGATCCAGCTCGCACATTTCAGCGATGCCACCAGCATTATCAGAGATTGGACCATAAGTATCGACTGATACGGTAGCAGCTACGAAAGACAACATTCCGACTGCAGACATAGCGACCCCATAGAATCCAGAAACGTAGTAAGAAATTATAATACCTGCTGCAAGTATTATAGAAGGAGCCATAGTAGATTTCATACCTAATGCTAGACCCTGAGTAATGGTAAGAGCAGAACCTTCTAAAGATGTTTGAGCCAAATCTTTAGTAGGCTTATAGTTATCGGAGGTATAATACTCGGCAATGGTACCGATAACAATGCCAGCTACAACTCCAATAGTAGAGGCGATCCAAGGAGAAGCCCATCCTGCAGCGAAGTTAAAAATTGAAAGATCAGATATATTACCGAACATTAGCTTTGACATTATTAATCCGAATAAAGTAGTAATACCTGCTGATAAATAAGTAGCCAGGTTAAGATCTTTGTGAGGACTATTAGACATTTTAGGCTTAAAAAGAATAATTGCAATACCCAGACAGCAAGCTATTAAACCTCCAGAAACAAACACCATTGGAAATAAAATTAGCTTTGACAACATATCTTCAGGGATAGTACCACCCTTTACTTGAGCAGAAATGACCAGGTGGTAAGATAGGATTATAGCAGATGCAACAGATCCGACGAAGCTTTCTAATAGGTCTGAACCAAGCCCGGCCACGTCTCCAACATTGTCACCAACGTTATCGGCTATAGTAGCAGGGTTTCGAGGATCATCTTCTGGAATGTGAGCCTCAGTTTTACCTACAAGGTCAGCACCCATGTCAGCGGCTTTGGTGTATATACCCCCGCCTACACGATTAAACATTGCCACGATGGAGCATCCCAGGACATAACCGGACAGCGTCATAGCAAAGGGGATGAAAGAGACACCTAACCAATTAGTTAATGTATTTGTATCACCCAGTTGGCCCATTATCATACCGAATACAACATAGACAATAAATAAACCTAATAGCGCAAAACCTGCTACACATAGCCCCATAACAGATCCACCACGGAAAGCAACTCTAACAGTTTTACCTATATTTTTTGTCATACGAGCCTCGTTTGATACTCGCACATTTGAGTAGGTAGCAATTTTCATGCCCACTAAACCGGCAGCTGCGCTCATAATAGTACCAATGGCAAAAGCTACGGCTGCTTGCCAGCTGGTAAGTAGTATCATAAGTACAGCAACTACTGCAACAACTTTAAAAAGGACCTTGTATTCAATGTTAATGAATGCGTTTGCACCGACACGTATGGCGTCAGCGATTTCCTTCATCTTATCAGTGCCTTCATCCATCTTCTTCACAGTTGAGAAGTTGAATGCAGCAAAAGCAATTGCTAAGATTGAAGCTAGAATTACTAAAACTACAATTGACATTTTTGTTCCCCCTATACCCTTAAGTAGAAAAATTAAATAAAAACAGTTTTATTATATGTTTAAGTTAGGAAGTTGTCAATCGAGCAAACGCAGAGTTCACGAATACATTTCCTACCAAGAAATGAAGCAGAGGGGCGGTTCTCCTGCTTCCAAGTTAGTTGACCTACGAACTCCGGGATCAGGATATTAATATAAAAAGGAGTATTTCCTCTCACTTGCTCATGGTAAAATCCAACTAAAGTATGTTTCTTTAGCATCCTCTTCAAGAAAAAGTACTTGAGGAGTTGAATCTAACGAATTTACATATCCAGATGAGCAACATCGTTACAGGAAGTATCTAAAAATTGACTTTTTATGTTGCCTTATTATATCTTGTAACTGTTATTGTAGTCCCTTGCCCCTCCACACTTTCAACCACCGCTTCATCTATTAGCATTCCCACAATATTTAGTCCCGTTGCAGTAATGCTGTTTCCAGCCAATCCGCTATAGTAATCTTCCAGCTCATATCTATGAGGTTGATTTAACATCTGGCGAACTTTTTCAAGTGTTTTGCCATCCATACCAGCTCCATTGTCCTTGACATTTACTACGAACCTTTCGTCATCCCTGTTAATGCTAACACTTATATCAGTTGCATGGGCATTCAATGAATTATTAGTTAATACCGCAATTATTCCCTGTATTCTTTCTGTAGTGGATTTCATATTTTAGCCTCCTTACTCGTTTTTCCTTAGGCCATTGATGATGCCTATGAAAATTGTTGCTACAATACCTCCAGCAAAACCATTGTTGTAAAGATTGAGCCCTCCGTGCAGAACACCTACATTGGAAACGACAGATAAATGAACAAAACCAACAGCAACACCGATAATTGGCCCAAATTTACCTGCTATAGGTGCTAGAGTGGTACCGAATAATGCAGCTAGAAGAGGACCTGGGGTGTTGGATTGCAGTACTGAATAGGGTAAAATTCTAGAATAAGTTCCAAGCCAGACTCCTAACATAATTGGAATAATATTAAATGGATGTTTACCAAAGGCTGCAAAACCTATCATTGTCAGCAATCCACCGAC
>JAAZEK010000203.1 GCA_012512335.1 Clostridiales bacterium
GATGTAAATATTCATTTAGCCATCGCACTTTGAATTCAGATTGTCCTCCTGATAAGTCTAGGTATATATTAGGATGACTAAGGGCTGCACTGAATGCTTCCTCGCCCCAAGGCGCCCCTAAATGTGCTAATACTAATGTCAATTCAGGAAAAGCTGCTGCAATACCCATAGCATAGCCAGGTCGCATATTTGAACTGTTTGTAGATAGGCCAGGAGTCAGCATAGAACGAGTTGCCCGACTCACAACACCTGTATGAAAGACAATTGGCATATTTAGCTTTTCTGCTCGCTCATAAAATGGAAAATACCTTTCATCATCATAAGGATGAGCAGGCCTAATGGCTTTTAATCCTACAAAACCTTTATCCTTCAATCTGTCTACGATATCAGGTCCCTTTGTGAAATCTAAAAAGCCAAAGGGTATGTAGAACCCCGGATACCTCCGCGCTGCTTCTAGTATTTCTTCAGGAGTAGCTAACTCAACCACCCTTCCTGAAGTATAGAAACTTATGTCAAGTAGCCATACTTGCTCAACAACAGAATTATTAGCCATATCCTCTAAATGTTCAGGATTTCGGGCTAAATGAGCATGAGAATCTACGTACATAATAAACCTTCCTTTCAAATATATATTGCATCTTAGTTATTACCCAACTTCTCTCTTACTAAAATTCTACAAGTAAAGTTCTAATTCCTTCATAATGTGTAATGTATCCTTAGAAACCCATTTTGTATTACAATCATTTTATAGTTGACGAGAATACATTTTTCACACATAGTATTGGGCCTGTGCATCCCACATTTCCCTATACTTGTCGCATCTACTGATCAGCTCTGTATGAGACCCGATATCAGCCACTTCTCCTTTGTCCATTACAATAATACGGTCTGCTAGCTTAACAGATCCTAGGCGATGGGTAACAATAATCGCTGTCTTATCCTTAGATATTTCTGCAAACCGCTTATATATTTTTGTTTCCTCCAAGGGATCGATTGATGCAGTTGGCTCATCTAACACAATCAAATCATGGGAACGATAAAACCCTCTTGCTATGGCAATTCTCTGCCATTGACCTCCTGATAGGTCAACTCCATCAAATTCCCTTGACAACATTGTATCATATCCTCTTTCCAAAGAGCTATCTGATACATCAAGTCCGGACATTGCAGATATTCTGTCTAATTCATCATTCACAGGCTCCTTATCCACATCACTTATGGCTATATTTTCTCTAAGCGTAAGCTGATATTTTTGAAACTTTTGGAACACACCTGAAGTTTTCATAAATAATGACTTAACAGATATGTTTCGTATATCTTCATCTCCATACAAGACCATGCCTTCATCAGGTAGATAAAGCCCTGTGATAAGCCGAACTATTGTGGTCTTTCCGGAGCCGTTCTCTCCAACAATAGCAACAGTTTCTCTATTTTTAATGGTAAAGCTTACATTTTTAACAGCAGGATGATCACTCAGAGGGTAAGAAAAAGCCACACCCTCCAGATTAATATCCCAATCAGACTCAATCAGAGTCTCCTCCCCTTTTCTTTCAGGAATCTCCATAAAGCTTAAATAATTCTTTATGGTGCCCATGGTCTGGGCAATACTTCCGAAATGACGGCAAACCACCTCTGCGAAAATCTTCACTCAGCCTCATTTTAAGCCGGGTATTTACAAAGCCTATAAGCATTTTTGAAATCCAGGATACCGAAACAAGCAAAACCAGCAGCAACAAGGGAAGATAAATTCTTTCTCGGCCACCTGATTTTAGGATATCCAGGGCTGTATCTAAAAATTTGGCAGTCACAAGAATCTGCAGGGAAGGGATGAAAGCATTCAGTATACTTTCCAAAATTATAAGAATGGAATAAGTCATAGATGTTTGAAAAGGGATTTTTACATAATCAAGGTCATTATATGTTTTAGCAGAAAGAATCATATTAGCCCCCCAGATTTAATTAAGTGATTATTTTGTACAAGATTATTCTATGATATCATTTACTAAGGTTCGACATATGAAGCTTGTTTCCTGCATATGAGATTGTAGATATTATTTATAGCATGATCTTTCTTACTGAAATATATGTTTTGCATAATATAAAGGCGCATAAAAAATGCGCCAAGTGAATTCTTAAATCTTATACAGTTTTATATGGTGTGCTGTCTTCCTAGATTATGTTCCTGGCAAAGATATGAAGCAACAAAGCTAGCAGAAGAAGCATAGCTACAGCACGATGCAATGATAACCAATATCTGCTTTTTGATACCTTTCCCCATACTCTAATAGCAAACATTACAACTATTAAAAACCAAGCGATATAACCAGTATGAAACCTAATTGCTCCTACAGCTAGATATCCGTGGATAAAGCTTGTTATCAATAAAGCCATGCCAATAAAGGGATGAATTTTACTCAGAAACTTAAGGACAGCATTTAGCTGCTTATTTGGTTTCTTGAGAACATGCTTTCTAAATCTTCTCAATATAAATGGCAGAAAAGATACACCAATTAATGCGATATTAAACCAACCGAGAGCTCTAACCAAAACAATCACCTACTCCTTAATTTTTCCCACTACTGGGACATTTGTGAGCTTGGATACCCCATGTGGAGAGTCATTTTTAATTTCGTCAGTTAAATCCTTTCCAGCAGTAAACCCATTGTGCTTACCGCCTCTCCATAGCGATGAATTTGTTACATCATATACAATGCCATCTACTGCAACATAGGCCTTTTTCCCATCTTCTCCGTTATACTCAGCAAGCTCCTCCAAGGTAAATTCCTGGAGGTCTTCCAAGTCTTCTCCTTGAGGCGGGGTATATTCTGAAGTTGCAGGAGAACATGCTGTAACAACTAAAATACTTATTAACAGGATTACTAACCCGATACTATTCTTATTAATATTTCTACTCCGTGAAAACATAACATCACCTTCTTATAGTTTTACTTAACTCTTAATATATCTCACAATTAATATTTGTTATGTTTTATAAACGTCATCTTGTAAAGTAAAACCAAAACATATAACATAGCTAAAAGGAAATATTTCCAAATATAAGCATGTCCTAATCCACTTAGGAAATGGACATGCTATATATCTTCATATAACGATTGTTGATCTACCTAATTGAGCAGTCTTTTTCACATAACGATATTCATTCTATGTTATTTAGCAAATCTTTTTCATATATTGGAGTATCCCATACAAAGTGCCCGTCATCCCAAGGCTCTCCCTCGACTGTTAGCAATACTCCATCTATTGAATCGAATTGGGATGCTGTGAACACGAGTGCCTGCACTGTTATTGAACCACCTAATGTGCCACCTGGATGATCAGTCAACAAGGCTTTACTAAAATCAATAATAGCAACTTTGTCCTGTATACTTAGCCTATTCATCTTAACTGTAGGTGGAAGCACTGAACCTAAGTTTTTCTCGCCTGATAACGGACCTTTGATTAATTCATTTAATGTATATTTTAAAATCCCAGAAGTAACTGGCACTTCTCTCATAGTAGGAGTAACAAATCCATAGGGACCAGGCTTATCCTCAGCAACCAAATCACGATCTGCAAAAAAGAGTTTAATAGTCCAGAAAGCTTCTGGTTTTTCTCCTATAGCACTTGGGCTGCTTATAGCCCCTACTGGTATAGAATCTTCAGAAAGCTCTTCAGATTCCTCACCTAATACAAGCATTTCAATTCCAGAATTAGTATTATCGACGCTTTCCAGTATCACATCTCCACCATTTTCAGTTACATCTAAGTCATCTGAAGCTTGACCTACTAATGCATCTGTTGGATTAGGATTTAATTCGGGATTTTTCATAAGTTCTGTAAGATTGCAGGATGTTAAAAAAAGAATCACTAATAGCAATAGCCATAGCCATATTCTATACATGGATTTCATCATGTCAGCACCTCTTTCTTTGGCGAGGGTTTACACACTTCTTCATATATATTATATGCAACTATGTTTAAGGAAATGAATGAAGCAGGGGGACGGTCCTCCTGCTTTGAACCGTCCCCCTGCTTCACTCGTGATTCCGTCTTTTAAGAACATCCGGTAGTCGCGCCACAATCTTCGCAAACCTTGCAAGTGCCATTTTTTCTTAGGCGGGAGCTGCCACAACTGGCACAAACCTCGCCATAGACCCTTTCCTCTTCTTCATCACTTTGAATTACTGTATTTGTTGTTTCAGATAAATGAGTAGCTGACAAAGGAGCATCATCATCAGTTGCTGTTACAAAGTCCCTTGCAGACAAAACTACCTCTCCATTTTCCCCGTCTGGTTTAACTTGGCATCTGGTGAAGTCTCCTAATTCGATGTCGATTATCTTACTTACCAGATCTGAAATAGAAGTGGCTTGCTTGATAAATGGATGCCTGCTGACAAAACCCGAAGGCTCATACTGCTGGCCTCGCAAGGTACGAGAAATTTCCCTAGGAGGAATATTATATTGCAGCATATTTGAGATTGCTTTAGATAAAGAAGCCAACAAGCCTTTAACTACAGTACCTTCCTTATCAGTGGAAATAAATAGCTCAGCTATGTTACCATTGGGATAAAAGTTTACTGTAACGTAAAGCTCGATGTCACCAATTTTGGCGCTGTGAGTAAAGCCAGCTCTTCTACCTCTAGCCTTAACCCGTACTGGTACTTTACTACGACTTGTCTTAGCAATTTCCAGTAGCTCCTGATAGCTCATATCCTCCAGCTTTCTCTGAGAATTAGCTGCGATTCCAGAAGTCAGAGGCTGACTAGCTTTAGAACCGTCCCGATAAATAGCAATAGCCTTGGTTCCTGTGTTATAGGCTAGCAAATGAATCTGCTCAATATCCTTTACTGTTGCTGAATTAGGCAGGTTAACAGTTTTGGAAACTGAACCTGAAATCATTGGTGTAATGGCCGAAACCATCAGTACATGGCCCTCTGGCGAAATAAATCGTTTCCCTGTACCACATTTGCTAGCTGTATCAAATATGGAGTAATGTTCTGGCTTTAGATAGGGAGCTCCTTCAATTTTACCATCAATTATATTGCCCTTATCGTCACTACGTAAAATATAATTTATAATAGCAGCTATCTCTTCTTCGGAATAATCTAGATTCTTTAAAGCAGTCTCAGTCACTGGGTTTACCATAACCATGGCACTTCCACTAACCAGCTTTTTGTAGATAACATGAGCATAGAAAGGCTCAATAGATGTAGCACCACAGTCCATTGCAAAGGAGATGGTTCCAGTAGGAGCAACTACGCTTACTTGAGCATTCCGGTACCCAAAATTAGAACCACTTTCAATGGCTAGATTCCAAACTCGTTTCAAAGCATCACTTATATTTTTGTATCCTAAATCCTGCAGCGCTTCATGATTTACCTCCATGGGACGATAACTTAGACCTTCATATTCATCGTCTCTTGCACCAGCAACTCGGCTGTGGTTGCGTAAAACTCTCAACATATGATCAGCATTTATGCTATATTTTTCAAAGGGGCTAAGCTTTTGTGCCATCAATGAGGATACATAATAGGAGTAACCTGTCATGACGCCTACTATAGAGGCTGCCATTGTTCTAGCTTCTTCCGAATCATAAGGCAAACCCGCTGCCATTAATAATGAAGACAGATTGGCCGGTCCCAAACCAGTAGTGCGGAACAAATGGGAGCGAAGAGCAATTTGTTTAGTAGGAAATTGACCCCAGTGTATGGAGGCTTCTAGTACCATCTGAATTAAAGCAATGGAATGTAAATAATCTTCTATATAAAATTCCCCAGTTTTGGGATTGTAAAATCGATATAAATTGATCGAAGCCAGATTGCAGGCAGTATCGTTTAGGAAAGCATACTCGCTACAAGGATTAGTTGCATTAATCTGGTTGTGCTTAGCCCATAGTTGACCATCTTCGCCAGCTGGACAAGTGTGCCATTCATTAAACCTACCGTGAAACTGCAGACCAGGGTCTGCACAACTATATGTGGATTGGTTGACAGCATCCCACAATTCCTTAACAGGTAAATCCCTGTCCATGTCAGGATCTACTCTACCCTTAAGTTTAATAACTGCCTCAGGTTCATTTTCCAAGTTGATTACCTTGCTCATGGTTTCGTCGGATAAGCGAATTGAATTATTGCTGTTCTGTCCAGATACGGTGCTATAAGCATCTCCATTGAAATCAGTATCGTAGCCCATTTTTCCTAGGGCACGAACCTTGTCCTCTTCCTTTGTCTTCCAGGTAACGAAATTCATAATATCGGGATGATCGTCATCAACGATAACCATCTTTGCTGCTCGTCGAGTAGTGCCACCAGATTTAATGGCACCAGCATTTTTATCAAAGCCCTTTAAAAAGCTTAATAAACCAGAAGAATAACCGCCTCCAGAAAGTCTTTCCCCTTCACCGCGTAAGGTGGAGAAATTTGTTCCAGTTCCGGAACCTCCCTTAAATAACCTGGTTTCTGTTATATATTGCTCGGAGATTGACTGTTCCCCCATTAGCCTGTCCTGGATGGAAAGAATAAAACAAGCTGATGCCTGGGTACGAGTGTAGCGATCTTTACTTTCCACTACTTCCTTTTTATCAATGTCATAGTAATATAATCCATCGGGGTCGCCATTAATTCCATAGGCCAGGTTTAGCCCTGTATTAAACCATTGAGGAGAATTAGGTGCCCAAGCTTGAGAAAGAAGTAAGTAAACTAATTCGTCATAAAGAATTTGTTTTTGCTCTTCACCATCAATCATACCCTCGTCCAGCATAGCGCTTGTCCAAAAATTCACCATACGATGGACAACCTCACGCATGCTTCTTTCATATCCTACTTCATTGGGGACGCCAGCTTTTCTGAAGTAATGAGCAGCTATAATGTCGCAAGCATTTTGCGAATATGAGACTGGAAACTCCAGGTTCTTCATATCACATACCACTTTGTTCTTGGAATAATCTTTAATTAGCACATCTACATTTTTCCATTCGAAAAGATCGTAGACAGTTTGATTGGGGCTATTCTCCAAATCCTTGGTAAACCTTCTTATAATCAAGTCGCTAATTGTTTTCACTTTTCCCCCTCCTTCTTATATTAACATATTATGTATAAAACACCATATGAACGACGCTACACACCATATAGTGTTTTGTGTATATTATAATACACAACTGATAGTAGTTCAATCATAATTTTTAATTTATGCAAAATAATAAATCATATGGAAGAAGCCTTTGCAGGAACAAAATAGAAGCTTGTAATTTAAAATTGCAAGCTTCTAGCCTACTAAAACTATGTATTATACTTTCCCAGTTCAAGTAAAATTAATTAGATTTTACTTAGCATTGGATTCCTTAAGCAAATCTCTAATTTCCGTCAGCAAAACCTCTTCCTTTGGGGGAGCAGGTGGTGCTGCTGGTGCTTCTTCTTTTTCCTTTTTCTTAAGTTTTTGGAATAATCGAACCACCATAAAAATAGAAAGAGCAATAATGAAAAAGTCAAGAATGTTTTGAATAAATTGTCCATAGTTCAAAGCAAGCTCCGGTTGGGCTTCACCCACTGCTTCCCGAATCACCCACTTAGCTTGGGTAAGATTAATTCCACCAGTTAACAGCCCTATTAATGGCATAATGACATCATTTACAAGAGATGTTACAATTTTACCAAAGGCACCACCGATAACCACACCAACAGCCAAGTCAATTACATTACCCTTTAATGCAAATTTTTTAAAATCCTCCCACACAATATCATACCTCCTTAGTTGAAATAATTTACCTATGCTCATATATACCACCTCGTACAAAGTGAACTCCAAATATTTCGATGGTAATATATATCCATACAAAGTCAATTAGTATACCATCAATATAGTACCCTAGGATTAGCTGAACGCAACAACAATAATCTTACTTCAACTGACTGGGATGCTTGCTAAAGAAGTCAACCTTGGGCTCTAATGTTTTTAAATCATGCTCTTCTGGGTTTTCCATAAAATCATAAACTGTATCGAAAATTCGATCCCATTTCCAAAATTCCTTACCGA
>JAAZEK010000025.1 GCA_012512335.1 Clostridiales bacterium
GGTAAAAATGCGACGTAGACGAAGTCTACGCCGAGCGGGGGTTATTTACTGGACGAAACAGAACAATCAAATCTGTTAAAAGACAAAAAAATGCTGCAACGCTTACAGGATATTGCCAACTTACCCGCCAAGGAAAAAGAAAGCCTATTGACCACCATTGACCATTTTATTAAAGCTTCTAAACTTAGTTTACTGTAATGAAAAGCAACAACTCCAACGGAAACAAATAAAAATAGTACAAATCACAGATTCGCGCTAACGGGTGAAGCAACTTACTGGTTACATGTCCAATTATTTTTTTCATCCACAACATATTTAGGTTCTTTGTTCACCAGCTCAAACCTTCCCTCATCGTTGATGTGGTATACTCTATAATGCTGTTTCTTTTTTTCTTCTAATGCCTCTCCTGTATATATTCCAGTATTTACGTCACTCCAAGAGCCCCGTGTCTGTATTGTTATCTCAAACTCATCATCTATATACCCCGTCATTTCAAACCATGAAACATCCATTACAGGCAGTAATTTACATTCCCATTTAAAGAAAGGCAGCCTATCTATTCGTTTGCCATCTTTCGTGTAAGTATTGACAGTATAGCTTTGATATATATTTGGGTCCGCTAAAGGATAACTATAAACTATTATCCAATAATCTTTGTATTCAAAGAAGCCAATTGCTTGGAAACTAAATGAAGTCCTGTACTTATTTGTAATTTTTCCAGTATCTTCATCGTATTCAATTTTAGTATAACGCCGCAATGTAGTATCTCCATCCAATATGAAGGGTACTGCTACATGACCAAACAGGTTCCCATAGTCCATAGAGATTCGACAATTATTTGTAGGGGTCTCAACTTTAAAGGGAAGTTCAGAGCTCGCTTTTCGACACTTATCTAAAAAAGATTTCTCCCAATACACTTCAAACTTTCCTTCGGGTATTTCAAAGCCTTGCCCAATTGCTGCACTAAAAGCACAGAACAAAGCAACACTAATTAACAGCTTGATTCTTAATTGTACCATCTTCTGCTATGTCTTATTATATTTTAAAATTTCTATGGGCAATCATTCCCTGATTGACTATGTTGCCGCACCTCTGTTACAATATACTCTTTAGTACTATACCCCTGACGCCCCATGAGTTTATCATCATAGATATAGAAACGATTCTGTTTATGCGTTCCATTGCTCTGAACACTTGTCCCAACCTCAAAGTAACGATAATATTCACGTTGCTGTTTAGTATCATATCCCTTCCCTACGACTACCACATAGTGAAACGTAGGTTCCACACTATTGAAAGGGCCTTTTTGACTTACCTCGTCGAAGTTTCGCTGTGCCACTTCTATAGCTTGCTCCTTTTCCTCCCTAAGTTCTATTAATTCCTGAGTCTCTTCAACATTCTCTATTTCAATGTTTAATTCGTACAGTTCTGCTTGAGCAATACTTAATAGCTCTTGAGCTTCCGCGGTTCTTTCCTGTTGCCTTATTTGTCTTTCTCTGTAGTATACACCCACTACAATAGGTTTCCCCTCCGCTAATCTCGCGTCTAAATAAGCTACCCCTAAAGCAAAACCAGCAGGTATTGACACTGGCGTTTGCAAGTCTATTAGTGGAGCATTGCTTATAGGAAACTTACTTAATGCTATTTGATTACCGTTTGGTGAATAAGATTCAGTGCTATACTTAACTATGTATTGAGAAGTGTAAAAACAGCAAGAGCTGCGGAAGCATGTACAATCACCAAAAATACCACTATTAAACTGGCTAACCCAATTAGCATTAGCGTTTAATTCATTAGTTAAATAAGCCTCAAACTCATCCTTCTGAGCCGCCTTTATAACAAAGGCAACACCTACACTATCTGATTCAACCGCACCCTCACGAGGTGGAGCTGCTTGCTCATAACTATTAAAATAAATTTGAATAAAGTTCTCACCAGGAAGAGGGGGATTTACAACATTGCCAGACTTTAACCCCAAAGGATTTACAATTAGTGGCTCGCATGCAAATGGATTATCCTGATCTCCCAAATTTTTCCCTGACCCTATTTTTACTTCTATATATTCAAGAGTGAAATCATCTGTCAACTCCAAATTAAGACAACTCCCTTTGGATAAAGAAAACAATGACAAATCCGCAGTCTTTTTTTTGCCAATATTACTCTCCCTGATCAAGCCAACAACTTCCTTTATACTCTCTTTTGACATGTTCAAATCCAGCATCGCACCCTCACTCTCATCCTGCCCCCACGCAAAGAGTATTGATTCGGGGTTATGAATCAAGTCCCATTGGTACTTCCACAGATCGGTGCCGCCGGCATAGTCCATAAGATTGGCGGTTTGTTGCACTGGGAAATAGTGCTGGGCTTTATCGCTGAAGGTGTGGCGA
>JAAZEK010000204.1 GCA_012512335.1 Clostridiales bacterium
CAAACTAAAATATTATGCAACTGTGGACAAAGACTACTAGGATCCTCCATTTTACTCAGAATGGCAGATTTTTTGTGTGGTACCTGAATAGGCACAAAAAAACCCGCAACATTAAGTTGCGAGTTTTTTATGCTTTTATATACTTATTTACTTGTTAATCTTAAATTATCGAATTATTGTAGAACTTCTCTACCTACTGAAGCACGCCATTCGTTAAGCTGTCTCTGACATTCCTCGATAATTTTATCAACGCCATTGTCATTCATTTTAGCAATGAACTCATCGATGTGAGCGTCAACATCCTGAACCATTCCATAGGATAGGGGTTCATGGTACTCAGCAATTACGTTAGCAACTGCTGCAATTTCGTTAGCTACAGCATCCTGAACCATAACAAAGCCTAAATTGGATGTAAAGTTAGATGCATTATCATTAGATGCTTGAATTGCATCAAAGAGATTTTCCGGCTGGGAAGCAGGTAAAATAGCCTTGAAAAGGTTTCCAGATTCCGCACCATACCAGCGATAGAAGCCACGATCTGAAGGATCAGCATTAAGTCCCTTGGAAACATCCAAATGGCCATTTTCATCAATTACATAATGATTGTCTTCGCCTTCAAGGCCAAAGCGCATTGTTGTGGCAACGTATTCATCAGAATACACCAAGTCTTGTAGCATTACTGCACGTTCTGGATTCTTTGAAGTAACGGAAACTGCTGTACCTGCAGCATGTAAATAAGCGGTACTAGGAATAGAATAATCACTTACTACTATACCAGTAACCCAGTCATCACTATAATGGTACTCACTAACAGCAACAAGCCCCTGTCCAATACGTATAGCAGTATCTCCAGATTTTTCCCGAACCTTGTCAGGATCATAGTTCTTAGTATCGTATGCAACGATTCCATCGTCTACTAACTGTCTCTGAAGCCTCATCATTTCACGATATTCTTCGGTATCATATTGATTAAATACCATTTCTCCTTTGCCTTTGCCTTCAAAGGTTTCTATTCCTTCTATATTAGCAACAACTGAGCCCATTAGTATATCACTTGGTAGCCAAGCTCCCATGGTTCTATACGCGGTCATCATAGGAATATCAGCCTTATCTGGATATTTAGCATCTCTGGCTTCTTTGAACTCATAGAATCTTTCTTCCAAATCAAAAATTGTTTTCCAGTTAGCAGTTAAATCCAAGCCTAAATCATCTGCTAAGGATTTGTTGTAAATGAATGAGAAAACATCAGCTACGTCTTTGTAGGAAGGAATAATATAGGTTTTTCCAGCAATCTTCGCACCTTCAATAACCCATCCAGGTACTTCGTTTAGTAAGTTTGGAGCATATTCAGGTAGCAATTCATCTAGCTCAACAAAAGCTCCATTTTGAGCATTAACGACAGGATTAAAGAATGTAGTAGATACATAAGCTAAATCGTATTCTTCACCTGCACCAACAATTGTGCTCATCTTTTGTTGGTAGTCGGCATGAGTGGTAAATCTCATGTCGATTTCAGTATTAATTTTTTCCTTTAAATAAGCGTTAAGTTCTGTCATGACCATTTCCTGATCACGTTGAGCTCTTCCACCTATGTGCCATACGAGAGTTACAGGATCAAGTTCATTAGATCCCGGCTCTTCAGTACCAGGCGTACCAGTGGTAGGTGTTGTGGTTGGATCTGTTGTTCCTTCATTGGAAGGAGCACAGGCTGCTAATAATGGTAAAAGCAGCAACAAAGTTAAGGTAATGCATAAAAATTTCTTCTTCATTAGGTTTTTCCCCCTTTAATTTTA
The DNA here is from genome assembly GCA_012512335.1 of Clostridiales bacterium. Lineage (GTDB taxonomy): Bacteria > Bacillota > Clostridia > Caldicoprobacterales > DTU083 > UBA5454. The sequence goes on from JAAZEK010000204.1 coordinate 1,794, forward strand.
ATCCTTATGCAAAGCATAAGAAAATTTAAAAACATGATTTAAGTGATACAGCACACTAGCCTTTGATACTCCCAATTGTTAATCCTTCTATAAAATAACGTTGAAAGAAGGGGTAAGCAAATAGGATAGGAATAACAATAATAACAGTGATTGCCATACGTGTAGACTCAGTAGGCATACTAGCTAGAATTTCCTGAGCCTCTCTCGTACCCTCCAGCTGAGAATTATCCTTAATGAACTGAATATTCCTCATTATTCGTTGTAGTAAGGTCTGAAGTGGTATTAGCTTAGGATTGTCTATATAAAGCATTCCTGTAAACCAATCATTCCATCTTGTTACAA
>JAAZEK010000205.1 GCA_012512335.1 Clostridiales bacterium
AGACTTGGATTTTTAGTGGCTGTTGGGTTAGATTATCTTACCTTACACCGATCTGCAGGCACTCTTTCTGGTGGTGAAGCACAGCGCATACGTCTAGCAACTCAAATTGGTTCCGGACTTGTTGGCGTTTTGTATATATTGGACGAGCCCAGTATCGGTCTGCATCAGAGAGACAATGAGAGATTAATTCATGCTCTAAAAAATCTTAGAGATTTAGGTAATACCCTGCTTGTAGTTGAGCATGACGAAGATACCATGTTAGCATCGGATTACCTAATAGACATAGGACCTGGGCCTGGTGTTCATGGAGGGGAAGTGGTTGCCGCCGGTACCCCAAAAGATGTGATGGCGAATCCTAATTCCATTACTGGACAATATCTTAGCGGAGCGAAGCGTATAGAAATTCCTAACCATCGTCGTGAGCCAAATGGAAAGTGGCTTAAGGTACTAGGTGCTAAGGTTAACAACTTAAAAAACATTGATGTAAGCTTTCCTCTTGGTGTAATCACTTGTGTTACAGGGGTTTCTGGATCAGGGAAGAGCTCCCTAGTAAATGAGATTTTGTATAAGTCCCTGGCAGGAAAGCTCAATCGGGCTAGAACTCAGCCTGGAGATCATGCAGGTATGGAAGGCGTTGAATATCTTGACAAGGTTATTAACATCGACCAATCACCAATCGGGAGGACGCCTCGTTCCAATCCAGCTACTTACACTGGTGTTTTTGATCTCATTCGAGATGTATTTGGAGTTACTAATGAAGCCAAGATTAGGGGCTATAGTAAAGGTAGATTCAGTTTTAATGTAAAAGGTGGTCGCTGTGAGGCTTGCAAAGGTGATGGGATTTTAAAAATAGAAATGCATTTCCTACCTGATGTATATGTGCCTTGTGAGGTTTGTAATGGGAAACGTTATAATCGGGAAACCCTTGAAGTAAAATACAAGGGGAAGACCATCGCCGATGTCCTTGATATGACTGTAGAAGCATCTGTGGAGTTCTTTAAGAATATCCCCCGGGTCCATAAAAGGCTGCAAACCTTATATGATGTAGGGCTTGGTTATATAAAATTAGGACAATCATCGACTACCTTATCTGGAGGTGAAGCCCAGCGGGTAAAGCTTGCTTTAGAGCTAGGAAGACAGAGCACTGGTAAAACCCTTTATATTTTAGACGAGCCTACAACGGGCCTTCACACGGCGGATGTACAGAAGCTCATTACGATTCTGCAACGATTAGCTGAAGGTGGAAACACAGTAGTAGTCATTGAACATAATCTGGATATCATTAAGACAGCAGACTATATAATAGATTTAGGTCCGGACGGCGGACACAGAGGCGGACAGGTAATCACTCAAGGAAGTCCAGAGGTTATTGCTCGATGCGAGAGCAGCTATACGGGTATGTTCCTGAAGGAAGTATTGGAGCGTGGCTATTAAGCTAAGATCCTTCATACAACTCAGGATGACAATATCGATTGCCTGAAATTTTAGAAGATGTTACTGAGTGTAAGTTTTTCCTTATCAGTTATATAGATAATACTTTGTTTGAGGACAGCTATTTCAACTAAGCAGTCCTCATTTTCTTTTAAATTAAATAAAGCTCCTAACCTAGTCAGGGATTCATCCACCCGTGCAATTTCTAAGTGATCAGCGAGAGCATGCCATATCTTTCTTTTGTGTTTCCATCTGGATTCTAATTCCTCCCAATTTCTTTCAGCTTCTTCCCAGCTATTAATCTCAATAAGCTTCGCTAGATTTTCAAGATCTTGTACCATTTCCTGTGAATCTGTATTAAGCATGTCTTGAAAATAAACACCCATTCCAATGATGAGGATTAACACTACTATAAAGAAGATAATAATTTTCATTGAGTTATTCCCCTTTCAAGAATATGCAATTCAAATTCGCCACTTGTATCCAATCCAGCATATAATACATCTTTTACTGTTAGGTTCCTCTGTTTAAGCTGTTTATTCAGCCAATTGATATCCTTATTTGCCTTTTTTAGATTTCGATGATTGATACGACCATCTAATATAAAGGTATAGGGAATGTCATCATATGGTGTTTTAATCTTTAGATCTTCAGGAGTAACGCTCCTTTTTTGTGATTTTGGTATAGCATTCAATTGACCACCTGTTTCCAAGATGGCAAATTCTACATCAGATAAATTAAAAATATCCTTAGAGCGAAGCTGTTCCATGAGCTCATTAATGTTCAGTCTTTGTTTTTCCATTTCCTTATAATCTAACTTACCTTTATAAATGATGATACTAGGAGTGCTACCAATAATTTTGCGGAAAAGCTCACTTTTTAAGGATAAGTAGGATAGTAATAGCTCTAATAGCAGAAGGGTAATAATGGGCACAAGTCCACTGAGTAGAGGTTTACTGGTGTCTTCCATGGGTATAATTGCCAGATCTGCAATCATTATAGCAACTACCAGCTCGAAGGGTTGTAGATGAGCTAGCTGACGTTTTCCCATGATGCGCATTGTTATGAGAACAAAGGTGTATATAAGGATAGCTCGTGTCATGGAAATAAGCATATATAAGGGTCTCCTTTCTGGATAAATGAAAGCACAAGCCTTATTGACTTGTGCTTTCATTAAACATTATGCAATCTGCTTTAGCAGATGCGTTCTTACTGTTGGTTACTGTTTCTGTAATTAGCAAAAACCTTCTTAACGATGGTTCCGCCGATTCTACCTGCATCCCTGGAGCTTAAATCTCCATTATAGTCCTGATTCAGGGTAACACCGAGTTCATTAGCAACTTCAAATTTCATGTTGTCAAATGCGCCAGAGCTACGATTGCTTGAACGATTGTTAGTAGCCACGATAT
>JAAZEK010000206.1 GCA_012512335.1 Clostridiales bacterium
CACCTTTCACTGTCTGAGCGCAGTGAGTTTGGAAGGTGTAGTATTTTCAGCTGATATGAGCTCTAGATTGATTTGTGATATTATGAATCTTTATTTGCTATAAGTGCTAAATTTCCTTGAAAGCTGGTATATATAATAGATGAGGTGTGATTAATGAAATCTAATACTTATAACAAAAAGCTCCTTCTATCTCTAATTGTTTTTATTATTTTAGCATGCAGTGGGTTATATATTTACTTCCACATAATTCACTCCCAGCCAAAACAGATTGCTAATGAGTTTATGCTTGAGGTTGTTGATAATGGAAATTATGAGTCTTTCCTAATTCCTCATTTATGGGAGCATCCTTTACCTATCTTCCTTCAAGCAGAAGATATTAGTCAATATCGAATCGAGCAGGTGGAAACCGCAGGAAAGGATGAGCGTAAAGTCTGGGTTAATGTGAGCTTCCCTATCGGAAGCATTCCCATCCAATTGGATATGAGTAAATACGACAATCACTGGCGAATCACTGGGTTAAGTGAAGTTACATCCAACATTAGTGGCATCCCAACTGTTGAGCGAAAGGACGAAAGCGGGCGTAGCATTTGGTCCTTTCATCTAGGCGAGGAGATTAAGGAATTTCAAGCTTTATCAACAACTGGATTGAAAGCAGGTCAACCGGTTAGAATTGATGTCATAGATAAACTAATTGCAGTTGCTAAACCTCTTCAAGCTGTCCCTTTGACTAAGGTTCTATCGCTTACTAATGCAATGCTGGAAGACAAGGAACTGGGGCTTTTCCCAATCAAGGAAAAACTCTCTGTATTCCTACAAAATGAAGAAGAATTTGTTTTTAAAGGTAATTATGCTCTCCCTATAGGAACTACCGATGTGATTTTATATCACACAGAGGATCAGGGAGCTATCATGGCCATCATGACAGAGCCTTTTTATAATTACAATCCAATTAGAGTACTGCTTAACAACAGTGATTTTTCTAGCTTTTTACATTCAAAGATTGAAATCAGCTGCCAGGATGGATTTGATGTGGTTTCAATACCTAATAATATCCAATTATCTTTCAACAATGGTCAAGTTGCAGAATTTCGTTCTAATGGGCAGGAAGGCGAAGTTTTCTTAAATGGGGAGAAATTGTCTTCTTCTCGATACAGATGGCATATTCAAAGCAAAGGCGAATCCACTTTAAATGTCAAATCAATACACAGAAATCAGACCAATCAATCTACAGGTGGGGGAACTCCTTATCCTGGTAATTTAGAAATAGCAATCAATGAGGATAATCTAACCTTGGTCAATGAAGTAGATCTGGAAGAATATCTGAAAACAGTCGTTCCCAGCGAGATGCCTACTAGCTTCGGGTTAGAAGCCCTTAAAGTGCAGGCTGTTGCAGCTCGTTCCTATGCAGCAAGAGCAATACAAACTACAGGATTTCGTCCTTACGGTGCCCATTTGGATGACAGCACTGCTAGTCAGGTATATAATAATATTAGAGAGCAGGATGTTGCAAGTTACGCGGTGAAAGAAACCACAGGCATGGTAGCAGTATATGGAGATGAAATAGTAGATACTAGATTCTTTTCAACCTCTGGTGGCTACACAGCCAATTTCCATGAAGTATGGAGCAATTGGGAAAATGAGTTTCCTGGGGATGAGATTCCATATTTAACAGCCAATCCTCAATATGCTGGTAAGATTCCCGATCTGTACCGCGAAGAAAATTTCAGAGCATTTTTGAACCAGTCAGAGTTGGAGGGATATGACCAATTCTCTCCCTTTTTCCGTTGGAAGACTCAGATGACTCGTGAGCAGTTAGAATCTATATTATCCCATAGTCTAGCTGTTCTTTATAAGGGGCAATCCTTATTTATTTTGACGAAAACTGCTGAAGGAAGCTATGAGAGCAGAGAAATTCCTGAAGATATAGGTAGCCTTCTTAATATTGAGGTACTGCAACGTGGGGAAGGAGGCAATATGATGGAGCTAGAGATTACCACCACCCGTGGGAGCTTTAAGATTAGGAAGGAATATAATATCCGG
>JAAZEK010000207.1 GCA_012512335.1 Clostridiales bacterium
TCCTTGCTGTAATGGTATTGTGTATGCTGCAGAGCAAGCAGCAATGGCTTCAGGTAAGGATATAGAAGTGAACAAAGTTAGAATCACAATTGATGGTCAAAAACAGCAAGTATAATTTGAGTCTTTAAGTCTTGTAAGTAGAAAGATACAGAAACCCCTTATTCCGACGATATCATCATTTGATACCGTCGGAATAAGGGGCTTTTTATTTCACAGAAGATTTTAATTAGTATTATTTCGGAAAGGTAACTGTTATTGTGGTTCCTTTACCAACTGTACTGTCCAATTTAATGCTTCCATTGTGTAAGCGAACTGAATGCTTAACTATAGATAAGCCCAATCCAGAACCACATATTTTATTGTGATGACTTTCCTCTGCTCTGTAGAAACGTTCAAAAACTCGTCCTTGTTGGGTTTCCGGAATACCCATACCTGTATCTGCAACAGTCAAAATTATTTTATCTGCTTTATCTGTTATAGTTATATCTATTTTTCCTGCTTGTTTATTGTACCTAATAGCATTATCGCAGAGATTGTATACTATTCCAGAAATAAGATGTGGTATACCATTAATAATAGCCTTATCTCCTTGTAAAGTCACCATTATTTCCTTTTCTTTTGCAGTAGGTTCAAGGCTATTGACAACATCCTGAGCTACAGACATGAGATCTATTTCTTCTCTTGTCATATCTTCTGTACCTTCGTCTAAGCGAGACAAGCGGATTATATCGTCCACCATCTCCGACAGGCGCTGGGCTTCAAAATATATCTGATCTGTAAACCTTGCTACATCCTCGGATTTTACCATTCCACTCCTCATGAGCTCTGCATGACCAGATATGGAATGTAGAGGTGTTCTAAGTTCATGAGAAACATTGGCAGTAAATTCACGGCGCCTTTGCTCTGCATTCATTTTTTCAGTAACATCAAAAATCAACAAGGCAACACCATTGTTTGCTCCATTTGAAACTACAGGGCTAGCTACAAGTTCATAATCTCCACTACCTAGCTCTATTATTTTCTCCACTTTTTCACCATTTTGTGCTGTTCTCAATAAATCTTGTAATTCCAATGTACGATTAATAGTCAATATATTCTGGCCAATGCAACTTTTATCTGTACCAAGTAACTTCATAGCACTCTTATTAATGCTTATTATTGTATCCTTGCTATTCAACAGCACTAAACCTTCTGTCATACTACCAGTAATAGCCTCAAACTCATCCTGTCTGCGTTTAAGTTCAGATACTTGCTTGTTAATTTGTCTACGTTGATATTCTAAACGTGTAAACAGTGGAGCCAGTTCTTCATAGTTTTCATTGGCTAATGGTTCATCCAAATTAATTGAATTTAATGGCTTAACAATTAGTTTTGAAAGATGGGATGCAAGTATTAAGGATAATACTAGTGCTATAACAATGATTACCGCAGTAGGCTGAATCATCTGCAACATAAAGGCCAGGGAAGTGCTCTGAGTTCTAGATATGCGAACAACAGAACCATCTGCAATTCGTTGTGCGGAATAAATTTGTTTTTCCAGGAGTGTAGTAGAAAAACGAGTGCTTTCCCCATATCCTAGTCTAAGTGCATCCACTACTTCCTGGCGATCCCCATGATTCTCCATTTCTGAGGCATTTGCTTGACTATCAAGTAACACAGTGCCATCTATATCAATCCATGTAATACGATAGTTATTTAACTTAATTCCTTCAAAATAATCAGCACCACTAATTTCAATACCACGAGAAGTGTTGGCTGTAAGAATTTTTAGATCATCTTGCTGCATTTGTGTAAAATGATCATACAAGAGACTCATTATGATCATAAGGGAGGCCATAAAAACCACTATAGTGGCTACACAAATAGACTTAAATATTCGCTTTGTCATGCTCCTTTATACTCTCCCCTCCATACGGTAACCAACACCACGTACAGTATCTATATAGCCCCCACATTCCCCCAGCTTGTTGCGCAAAGTTCGTATATGCACATCAACCGTTCGTGTTTCTCCATCATAATCTATGCCCCATATTGCTGTAAGAAGTTGATCCCTTGTAAATACAAGACCCAAATTTTCCATAAAGGTTCCAAGCAACTCATATTCCTTCAAGGTTAAATTAACACGTTCTCCTCTAGCAGTAACCGTGTGCTCTGCTTGATTCAAAACAAGATCCCCTACACGGATTTCCTCGCTATCCGCTCTAGGAGTTGTACGTCTAAGCACCGCTTTCACTCGTGACACCATCTCCATCATGCCAAATGGTTTTGAAAGGTAGTCATCTGCACCTAAATCCAGACCAACAACCTTGTCATACTCGGTACCTTTTGCAGTAGCCATAATAACGGGAATATCAGCTGTCAAAGCAGTACCCCTAATACGTTTCAATATTTCGATTCCATTTTCATCTGGCAACATGATATCCAATAACACAAGCTGAGGTACCTTATTGTTTTCAAGTGCTTTAAAGAAAGCTTTTCCATCTTCAAACCCTACAGCTTTATAACCTGAAGCATTTAGTGTATATACCATCATGTTTCTGATGCCTGCATCATCTTCTACACAGTATATCATCGTTGAGTCTCCTTATTATGCTTTCCTGTTATGGAATATACAACCCATCCAGCAATATTCACTGCATGGTCACCTATACGTTCAAAATATTTGGCTATCATTAAAAGATCTAATGCATATTCGCTGTCTGTGTCTGTTTTTCCGAACAAATCAACGAGAGCTTTTTTTACTTTGTTAAAATAATCGTCTACAACATCATCATATTCAATAACAGCATTTGCTAGTACAACGTCCTTCTTAACAAAAGCATCTATGCTCTCTGTTACCATTTTTATTGTAGCGTGTGCCATATCTCCTATATACATAGTGTCCTTAGATGCACTAATATTTGCCATAGTAATAATTTCAGCAATGTCTGCAGCTTGAACCCCAATACGATTCATATCGGTAATCATTTTAAGTGCTGAAGAAATAGTTCTTAAATCCCGTGCTACTGGCTGTTGTTGCAACAAAAGCTTCATGCACAGGTTTTCAATCTCTCGTTCTTTTTGATTAATCTGTTCTGCCATCTCAGTTACTTGTCTTGCCAAGTTCATATCACCTTCCAGTAAAGCCTTGGATGACATGGAAATAGCGGCTTCACATAAGGAACCTATAGAAATAAGCTCTTTGTTTAATAATTCCAGTTGATCATCAAATACACTTCTCATTATCCAAACCTCCCAGTGATATAGTCTTCAGTACGTTTATCATTAGGTATCGAGAATAACTTCTCAGTTTCATCATATTCAATAACCTCCCCAATAAGAAAAAATGCTGTCTTATCAGATATACGCACTGCTTGTTGCATATTATGCGTTACGATAATTATAGTATAATCCTTCTTCAGCTCAATAACAAGCTCTTCTATCTTTGCTGTAGAGATAGGATCTAAAGCACTGGTAGGCTCATCCATAAGCAATACATCTGGTTCAACTGCCAATGCACGAGCAATGCAAAGCCTTTGTTGCTGACCACCAGAAAGTTCCAAGGCTGATTTTTTAAGTCTATCCTTTACCTCATCCCAAATAGCAGCATTTCTCAGGGAACGCTCTACTATATCATCCAATTTTGCTTTACCCTTAATACCATGGGTACGAGGACCAAAGGCTATATTGTCATAAATACTCATGGGAAAGGGATTAGGGTTTTGGAAAACCATTCCCACTCGCTTCCTTAATTGGTTTACGTCCATATTACCATATATATCCTGACCATCTAACAATACAGTACCTGTAATTCGACAACCCTCCACGATATCATTCATTCGGTTAAGAGTTTTTAAAAGCGTAGATTTCCCGCAACCGGAAGGCCCGATGAAGGCAGTAATCTCCTTTGGTTGTAATGCAAGATTTACAGATTTTAATGCTTGAAAATTACCATAGTATAAATCCAAGTTTTCTATTTTAAACTTCTCCATATGCTATTTCACCTTCCCGAGCTTTTTTGCTAACTTATTTGATAAGGCATTAATGCCTATCACTATAATCAATAATACCACTGCTGTCCCATAAGACTGAGGCAAATACAGTCCCTCATTTGATAGAATGTACATGTGCACAGAAAGAGTTATAGTGGAATCCATCAAACTACCTGCAGCCTTTGCAACAGTACCTGCTGTAAAAATAAGTGCTGCAGATTCACCCACTATACGACCTATGCTTAGAATAATTCCTGATAGAATTCCTGGTATCGCAGAGGGTAGTACAACTTTTACGACTGTGCGAAGAAGCCCTGCTCCTAATGCAAAACTTCCCTCTCGGTAACTATCCGGCACAGCTAGCAAAGCCTCCTCTGTGGTTCGCATGATAAGAGGCAAAATCATGATTGCTAAGGTACAAGCACCAGAGATCAAAGACAAACCCCAACCCAAAGCTTTTACAAAAAATAGTGAACCGAAAAGGCCATATACAATAGAAGGAATACCAGATAAGGTTTCCGCTGTTACTCGAACTACCGAAATGAGCTTATTCCCACGTTTTGCATACTCTACCAAATATATTGCAGCACCAATTCCTATAGGAACCGCTATAAACAGTGCTAATACAATCATAAAAAGAGTATTTATCAAGGCTGGTGTAAGAGATTGGTTAGTTGTGTTATATTTCCAAGCAAACAAGCTAGGTGTTAGATTGGGTATACCTTTTATTAGGATGTAGACTATTAAAAATAGCAGAGCAAACATAGTAATTGCAGCGGAAATACAAACTAGTAAAAATAACAATAGGGAATATGGACTTTTCTTATATTGCTGCCATTTCTGTTGAACAGTTACCTTGTTAATCGTTTCAATCTTCGTCATTTGCTTGCCGTCCTTTCAGTAGTGAGAAGGATAAGTTTATTATTAGGATAAACACAAAAAGGACCACTGCAGTTCCTATAAGAGCCTCTTGATGCAAGTCTGTTGCATATCCCATCTCAAGAACGATATTGGTTGTCATGGTGCGGACACCAGCAGTTAATTTATTGGGAATTACAGCTTGATTTCCTGCCACCATCATTACGGCCATGGTTTCTCCGATTGCACGACCAACCCCTAATACGATACCTGCAAATATACCAGATTTTGCAGCTGGTACAGTTGCATGAAATACACTGCGCTCATGGGTTGCTCCCAGTGCCAGCCCCCCCTCATAATAGTTTTTTGGCACCGCTCGAATAGCTGCTTCGGAAACACTAATAATGGTAGGTAAAATCATAATACCTAAAAGAACCGATGCAGTTAAGACACTGAAGCCACGTCCACCAAAATTCTCCCTTACAAAGGGAACTAAAACAACCAGCCCAAAGAAACCATAAACAACAGAAGGAATACCTGCCAGTAAATCAACAGCAGGTTTCATAAATCGATACAAACTATCAGGACAAAACTTAGCCATAAAAATGGCTGTTAAAATTCCAATTGGTACACCAATTATAAGAGCACCTGCTGTCACGTATATGCTACCGATTATCATCGGGAAGATCCCGTACAAATTATTTGCTGGTCGCCAAGTCTTTCCAAATAGAAATTTAAATACTCCAATTTCAAGTATGCCAGGAAGTCCGTTGGCAAATACGAAGATACAGATCAAGGCTACCGCAGCGATTGATACACAAGCTGTCAGGATAAATACTACTTTCATAACTTGTTCTTTTATTCCTTTATTAATCATCAAAAATTCCCCCACTTAGGTATGTCAAAGAGGCTTCGACTTAAGCCGAGCCTCTTTAATTTGCCCAAATTTTTATTAATCCATGACATCTGACCATTTGGTGGTTTCACCAGTGAAAATCTTCATTATCTGTTCTGATGTTAATTTTTCAACTGGGTTATCATTGTGAACGATTACTGCGATTCCGTCCATTGCCATTACAACAGGTGTAAGGCCAGCTTCTATTTCGGAGTCTTTTACTTCACGGGATGCCATACCGATGTCACAGGTTCCATCTATTGCATCTGTCATACCTGCGGAAGAACCACTAGATTGTATTTCAACAGTAACTCCAGAGTTCAGTTCCTCATAAGCTTCCTTAATTTTACCCATTACAGGAGCAACTGAGGTAGAACCATGAACCGTAACCTTACCAGAGCTCATGGAGCCTGTGTATTCAGGTGCATCAGCAAGTGCAATGTAACCATCCTCTGATACGATTCCCTGTCCCTGCTTAGACAATACAAAGTCCAAGAAGTCCTGTGCGTTTTCACTGAGTTCGCCGTTATAAGCTAGGTTGAAAGGACGAGCAATTTTATAGGCTCCACTATTAATATTTTCAACAGTTGCTTCTGCACCATCTACCTGTACAGCTTTAACACTGTCGTTCATTGAACCTAAAGAAATATATCCAATACTATAGAGATCTCCAGCTACTGTAGTCATCATAACTGAGGTTCCGTTGGTTGTTACTGCATTTACTGATGTAAGATCAACGTCATCTTGTAAAATACCTACTAATTCAACGAAAGCGCCTCGAGTACCAGACCCTTCCTCACGAGTAGTGACACCGATATCGGTTTTCTCATTAAATCCGCCTGTTTCATTTGCGCAACTTGCTAGAGGCACGATAGCCAATGCTACAATAATTATTAATGTTAGTATTTTCTTCATGTTCTTTTTAATCTCCTTTATCTTTTAACTTATTTTATGTTCTATACAATATTTTATAGAAACAAAGTAAAATCAAAAAGACAAGTTAGGTTAAATCTAAGTTAAATACACACTAATATATTAAACTTATATGGATAAAACTTGTGACAACTGGTATAGTTCTTCGTTGAATGTCTTGGGCATAACAAGCGCTTCTGCAATATCATCATCCATAATTTCATTTCCTTTAATCGTAACGACACGATTTCCGATATTTTTTTCAAGTAATTCAACAGCATGGTGACCCATTCTACTAGCAAGGACTATATCAGCTGCCGAAGGGTTTCCACCTCTTTGAAGGTATCCAAGAACTGTTGCCCTGGTTTCCATTCCAGTCTTTTCTTCAATCTCTTTTTCTAATTCCATAGCCTTTCCGGCTCCTTCTGCCAGGATAATAATACTGGAAGATTTGCCACGGTGCCTTCCTTTGATAATACGCTTGCAAAGAGTATCCACATCCAAAGGTATTTCTGGTATTATTATGCCTTCTGCACCGCCAGCCATACCAGTATGGATTGCAATGTTTCCTGAGTGACGGCCCATAACCTCAATTATATTGGTACGTTCATGAGATGAAACTGTATCCCTTATCTTATTTATAGCTTCCAACACTGTGTTCACAGCAGTATCAAAGCCTATTGACTGTTCTGTGCAAGCAATGTCATTATCTATGGTTCCTGGAATCCCAACAGTTGGAAAACCTCTTTGGCTTAAATCAAATGCTCCTCTGAAGGAACCGTCACCACCTATAACGACCAAACCTTCAATACCGAATACCTTAAGAATATTAATGGCTTTCTTCATACCTTCTTCAGTTTTAAAGTCATCTGACCTTGCAGTGTTTAGTATAGTACCTCCACGATGAAGGATTTCACCAACGGATGACACATCCATATCATCTATTTCTGCATTCATAAGTCCACGAAAACCTCTGCGAATACCATATACCTTCATGCCTTTGTAAATTGCGGTTCGAACTACAGCCCTAATGGCTGCATTCATTCCTGGTGCATCACCACCACTGGTTAATACTCCAATTTTCTTCATAGTTGCCCTCTCCCTTTGTTTATGTTAGCACTTTTATCTAGATCATGAAAATAATAAATAATTAATGTTTTACTCTATTATAATAGCATTATTAGTTTTGCTTGCTAATAGCCATTTTCCATGAGTATTGCATGCACTTCCTCAGCCTCAGATTCTGGAACCAGAATTTCATAATAATTATCTTGAATCGATACATTACGATATACAGGCTTGAGTTTAATCCAAAACCCTTCCCTGGAAAGTAAATTGTTTATACTATCTGCTATGTCCTTTGTTCGAGCCATATAGACAACTTTCCACATGAATTAATAGCCTCCTTATATTATTACGTCTTCTCTCTATACCGACTCTACACCATTTTAACACATTTTTCTCCTAATAAGCTGCTTAATTCCTTTAACAATCCAGAATCCCGTCGAATCCATAAATCCGGCTGATAGCGAAAGGTCTTTTTCATTGACTCCACATATAGATACACGGGTATGTTTCCCTTATATTTTTTTAATACATGGCTGATATCTTTTTGGATTTTGGAATTTTGATCGCTGGAAATCATTAGATATAGCTTGCTGGGCTTTTCATTCACCAAGGCTTCTACTTCATTGGCAATTAATTTTGGCTCTTCCTCTTCCCGCATACTTATTCGACCTTTTATAACAATCCCTTTGTCTTCCTCCAGCAAGGAAGAATATTTCTGCAATACCTGAGGAAATACAATAACTTCAATCATACCGTATAGATCCTCTAATGTTACAAAAGCCATAGCATTATTGTTTTTCGTATACTTAATCTTTTTCTCCATCACCAATCCGCCTAGTGTTACAGTAGAACCATCTTTAAGATTATTCGATAAATTAGCTGTCAACTCATTATTTCCTTCAATGTTTTGTAATTCCATAATATCCATTGTTGTTGAATACCCCTCTAGAGCATTCTTGTATTCATCCAAGGGATGACCACTGATATAAACTCCTGTCATCTCTTTTTCCATAGTTAATAGCATTTTCATTGGAAATTCCTCTAAATTAGGTAAATGATCCCTTTGATAGTTGCTAGGTTCAGAAGGTGTAATCTCACCAAAAAGAGAAACCTGTCCTGCTATATTTCTCTTTCTTTCCTGCATCACAGAGTCTAAGGTCATCTCATGTATGGCAATCAACTGAGAACGATAAGCACCAAGGGAATCAAATGCTCCACAGCGGATTAA
>JAAZEK010000208.1 GCA_012512335.1 Clostridiales bacterium
AGCTTTTGAGTCAAGAAAAGAAGGTATGCTCTAAGTGTAATAAGGAATATGATCATGATTATGGTTCCTGCCCTCATTGTGGATTTAGGGATTAGTATACGGAATCATTTAACTCAAATCACCATCAGGAAACAAATGCTGTTTTGTTCTTTCTAATACGACCATAAGAATGCCACCTAATACATAGCAAGAAAAGACTTGCCCTATGGTTATGGAAAGAATAGATATCAATAATGGAAAACTGTAAACATAATGCAACATACCACCTATCACCAGTCCATTTATTACAATAGGGGGAATAGGTGCCATCCATTTACTAGGTGCCTTATAAGATAGGTAAGCTGCTAATAATGTTGCCAAGCTACCAAATATCACATCAACAGCACCCATAGGACTGAACATGTTAGATAAAATGACCCCTAAAAATAAGCCTGGAATAGCAGCCGGTGTGTAAAAAGGTAGAACTGTCAGCATTTCAGATACTCTAAGCTCTATCAAGCCCTCTCCATAGGAAATTGGTGCAAAGACAAGAGTCAATACAGTGTATATAGCTGCAATTACTGCAGCCTGCACTAAAAAGCGTGTACTTAAATATTTGGATTTCAAAAACGGCTCCTCCTAGTTTTGTTTTAAGACAGGATGGTTACGAACTGTCTGGTTTATTATTGTTTTTAATTACAGATTACATAATACATGTAATTATAAAATTATGCAAATGTAAATTTAAGTAATACCTAAGACTACTTATCCTCCCTAGATTGATTCGTGATGGCAACAGTGAGTGGAATATATTTATTATTTTAGTTGACTAACTGTGAATAGTAACGTCTTCTCATCTTAGCAGTTCGCTAATATCCAACACCATAGTACCTTGAATGCTTTCTATAGGAATATAACCGATGAGTCTGCTATCTAGGCTATTGTTACGATTATCCCCAAGTACAAAAACATGACCTGGCGGCACAAGGTAGCTGTCATTAGGCTCTAACATGATTTCATCAAGTAAATAGGGTTCGTCTAAGAGGATGCCATTACGATATACTCTGCCATCTCTAATATCTACCTTGTCCCCTTCTAGTCCAATAATCCGCTTAATGATTAACTTCTTCTCATCTACCTTATTATTAAAAATACCTGTTTTTTGGATTTCATCAAAGATAGACCTACTTTTCTCTCCACTCCTATCAATTACAACGATATCTCCATATTTTAAATCCATGTTGAAGGTTCTACCGAGCTTGGATAATATTACATAGTCTTCATTCTGCAAGGTAGGTATCATAGATTCTCCTTCTATTCTGACAGGCTGGAACACAAATAAATTAATCAAAATGGCTACAACTACGGATAATACAATCATTTGAAACCATTCAGATAAAGTCTTTCGAATCTTTTTCCACATAACTAAATGATACCCTCCGCAATCATGAAATATGACGTTTTAAAAAGATGTTTTACCACTACGCTAATCAGGATCCAGGTAGCAAATCAAAGCGATAACCTTCAGATCTTAGAAATTCGATTATAGAGGGCAGTGCCTCCACTGTGGTTTCCTTGTTAGGTGCATCATGCATCAATACTACCAAACCACTTTGACCATAAACAGTTTCCTTTAGTCGTTCAAGTAACTCCTCTGCTGACTTCGACTTTACAGATTCAGCATCTCCATTTAGACTATTCCAATCTATATACCCAAACCCTGCCTCATTAACAGCTTCGCGGAAGGATGCCATTTTATCACCAAAGGATCCTCCAGGGAAACGAGCCAACCTAAAAAGCCTATCCGTATTAAGGGTGGACTGTAAAAGCTCTTCGTTCATAAAAAGCTCTTTAACAAAACTTTCAGGGCTGGCATATATATCTTTAAACACATGGGAATAGGTGTGATTTCCAATTCCATGCCCTTCATCATAAACTCTCTTGATAACTTCAGGATAATACTCAATACTGGTCCCAATAGGAAAGAAGGTTGCCTTTATATTTTCACCCTTCAAAATGTCCAAGATGGGGTAGGTATTTGTTGGATAAGGACCATCATCAAAGGTCAGATATGCAACCTTATCATCTTCGTGCTTATATGCCTTTGCCAGTAATTCTTGAAGCAATAAACCGGCTGGAACATCGTCATCTTTTCCATTTGCAGGCTCCTGTGTAGCATCAGGCGAAGGAAATGGAGAAGGGGATGGCGCAATGCTCGGTGTAGTTGTAGTCACCGGTGGCGGTGTAGGAGTAGTCACAGGTTTCACTGTAGGCTCTGCTGTAGGAACGGGCATCTCAGTTGGTAGCGGAGTAACCTGAACAGGCGCTTCAGTTGGCTCCACTGTGCTTAAATGATCCACATTTGCAGACGGAACTTCTTGTCCATCAACGAATACCAGTTTACCTATGTCCTCCTGATAATGTATAAAATCAAGGCCTTCTAAGGCAGAGGTAGTAGCCCCACCATAAAACGGAAATACAATATTCAGTAAAAGAACTAGAATAATTATCTTAACAGTCGTCATAAGATTCTGACGGTTTTGCTCTTGTCTTTCTTTTCGTAGTTCAAATCGTTTCATAGTCAAATTCCCCCAAAGTGCCAATACTCTGATGTAATATATGAATAACAGATTGTCCAATATGAATAATTCCATAATAAGAACAAGGATGTAGTGCCACATAATATACATACCATTCTATCAGATTTTGACGCAAAACAATGGGGAAAGATGCTGTTTTTTGGCGATTTAACTAAAGATTCAATAATGTAACATTTGTGTCATATTTGCTAGTTTTGTTAAACCTATTCTAAATTTAAGCGAACTCGTTTTACCTTTAGCAAAACATCAGGGATTCAGGTGGAGACTCTGCTCCATCTGAATTAATAGGGTTACAGTTAACACCAAAATAATAAATCATATGGAAGGAGCCTTTGCAGGAACGATTATCAATCTTAGCGAATATCAGCAGAAAATGCGTTAAGCACCTTCCACTGTCTGAACGAAGTGAGTTTGGAAGGTGTAGTATTTTCAGCTGATATGAGCTCTAGATTGATTCGTAATGGCAACAGCGACTGGAATATATTTATTATTTCACTTCATATAATTTATCTGGTATCTCTTCTATAAAGGGGCTTAAATCTCCACTGCTAAACAAATGGAGCTTATGGAGGGCCCTGGTACATGCGGTATAGAACAGTTTTCTATCCCCCTCCAATCCATAATTATCTCTGTCAGTTCCGAATAGCATAGCTCCATCAAATTCCAAACCCTTGGCCAAATACACTGGCAAAATAATAACACCACGATTGAAGTTTACATCATCCTTTGTTAATAATGATACATTGATCTTAGAACGAATCTTATCATATAGAGACTGACTCTCTCTGGCAGTTCTGCAAATTATCCCGATAGATTCCAAGCCTTCCTTTACTGTTTCCTTAACATCTAATATCAGCTTATCAATAAGTACATTGGGATCTGAATCCAATATCAACTGAGGTTTTTCACCTGGGCGCTGAATGGATTCAATATTACTGCCCTTAAGTATATGACGGCTGAAATTAACAATTTCTGCTGTGGAACGATAACCCTTTGTTAACTGTAGCTCAGCTTTACTGGTGGGTAAAAGAATTTGGGCTACCTGCTCGTATCCAAACCTATCCCTCAAAGGATGAATCGCCTGATTGAAATCTCCTAAGAGGGTCATACGAGTTTGAGGAAACAATTGTTTAAAGATGCCAAATTGTACTGGGGTGTAATCTTGGGCTTCGTCTACCACAACATGCCGAATATGGCTCATAGACTGAGCTCCAGCCAGTGCACCTTTTATGTAACTATAAGCTGAAATATCCTCATATCCCAGATACTTATTCATAAGTTGCCTTACAGTGTAACTGCAGATCTCTTTATAGTTATCTGGTAGGTTTTCCCCTGCTAACTGAGCAAACAAATTAGTATCCTGGAATAAACGTAAAAAGGCTTGATAGCTGTCGAATTGCAGCATAGCTTCAATTTGCTCTCTTACAGGCTTAAATTCCAAATATACAAATAAACGGCTATATGCTCTTATCTTCCCCCTAAAGTTAGGATTTTCGCTCAATTGATCCTCTAATTCCTGACGTCTTTCCTGCCAGGGTGTACGAATCAGATAGTACAAACGTTGCTTCAGCTTTTCCAGTCTTTTTGCAAGTGGTAAGTCAGCATAGTCAACATTATACATCTCTTGAATATATTCCTTGGAAATAAGGACTCGCTTTTTCAAGATGCTTTCCTTTGGCGAGTTATAGGTTTTTTCTTCTATGCTAATATCTCCAATGCTAACAGAGTTTTTATCCAAATAAATAATATAATCGTTAAGAAGATGATAAAAGCTCATACTGGACTTATAGGCTATGCCTTTAAGCCTGGTTTCTTGATCCTTGCGGTCCCTTGCAGATAAAACATATTCCATATGACTAGCAGCGCTTTCAAAATTTAGGTCTTTATCCTTAATCTTAGCTAAATACTCTTCGAAGGTAGTCTGTTGCATATTCTCTTCCCCGAGTTCTGGGAGGACATTGGATATATAGTCATTAAATACCGTATTAGGAGAGAATATCAAAATATTCCCAGCGGTCATGTTGGAGTCTCGATTTTGGTATAACAAATAGGCTATTCGGTGCAGTGCAATTGATGTTTTGCCACTACCAGCCACACCCTGCACCATTAGCAGCTGATGATTTTCATCCCGAATAATCAAATTTTGCTCTTTTTGTATTGTTGTGACAATGTTGTGCATTCTTTCATCGGTGTTACCACTTAAGATATTCTGCAATATCTCATCACCAATATTAATGCCAGTATCCAGCATAAGCTCTAATTTATTTTGGCTTATACGATATTGACGTTTTAGGCTCACTTCACCTTCAATAAGCCCTTCAGGGCAAAGATATTTTGCAGGTCCCAGCTCAAAATCATAGAAAATCCCACTTACTGGAGCACGCCAATCAAATATCAGGATGTTCCCATCCTCATCGAAAAACGAACTAATACCAATATAAACTTCCTCTGCCTCGGAAAAGCCTTTTTCAATAAAATCTATCCGTCCAAAATAGGGAGATAGCTCCAATCGCTCCAGCTTGGTATGTTGACGCTTGGCAATCTCATAGTTTTGAGTAACCTGTCTTAAAGAGTCCATATATTGCTTAACTTCTACAGCTGCATCTACATCACCATATTCCCAAGAATGGTCGGCCTCTTCCCATATGGTGCGCCCAGCTTGGCGAACAGTCTTACGGTAGTCCTTAACTTCTTTTCCCCTACGAGCCAACTCTTTTAATATTTTATTATAAACCTCTTGTAAGCGATTGTCTTCCAACTTCCATTGTGCTTGATCCAAAAACTTCAACTCCTATAGATTCTTCGTTGCGCTCTGAATGACGCAAGTTATGATTCTTCGCTATGTCATCATTTATTCACTTTGTTGGTCGATACATCTGACGGTTATTAAGAAGCCAAATCTTATCGGAAAATTCTCCAGGATTCAATGGCTCAAGGGCTTTATTCATATCAAACATACGAGCATCCATCATATCCAGATAGTGAAGAATTTCACCTTCAGGTATCATAGGTCTTTTTGGACTTCCAAATTCCGGCTCATAATGATGAGATAAAATCATATGCTGTAGTAGCACAATTATCTCCCTGTCTGCATTAATATGGCTTCCAACCCTTTCAATATCCTTAATCCCTTGTATTATATGCCCCAGAAGCATTCCCTCTGATGTATAGGATGAGACTATCCCCAAATCGTTGGCATCCATTTCCTGTATTTTAGCCAAATCGTGTAGAATAACCCCAGCATAAAGTAAATCCGGATTTAGGTGATCATAGACTTCTAGAACTCGTTTAGCCAATTTTAACATAGTGGTAATATGGTAAAGTAACCCACCCCGTATGGAATGATGATTTTTCATAGCAGCAGGATAATGTTTTAGCTTCTCATTGTTCTCATCAAGCAAAGTACTGGTTATTTGGTGAATATCTTTATCTTTAATTAAATTTGCATAGTTTCTAATATCAGACATCATTTCTTCTGATGAATAAGGAGCAGATGGTACAAAATCCTCAATACGAACCTTATCTGCTACATTGACCCTTCTAATACGCTCCACTTTTACTTGCAGCTGCCCTTGCCAATCATTCACCAATCCCTTTATCTTGACCAGCATTCCATCCACCATTTCTATGTCACTAACCATGTCAGTATCCCATATCTTAGCGTTTACTTCCCCTGTTTGATCAGCAATGGTCAGGTCAAAATATCTGTTATTGGCATTGGAAGTCTTAAGCGTAATCGACTTCAACATATAATAGCCTTGGATTGTATCCCCCTTGGCAAATGTACTTACCTTCTGCATACCAACCCCTCCTTTTCTATCTAATAATTCTAACACGATATGCTGGAAAAATGAAGGGTTTCACTCAAAATAGGCCCATTTGTAAGACTAAACCGCCCATTATTCAGCATCCAGTACTGGGAAGAAATGTCCATATCCATCAGCAAGTCAACTAAATGAGGTTGACAGGTCATAATAAAAACCTGATGACTTTGACTTAGCTTGGCGATTATGGCAAGTGCTCGCTTTAGGTGGGCAGCATCGAAGTTAACAAGAGAATCGTCTATTATTACTGGTAGGCCAGAGTTACTATCTAAGATTCTACCTAAACGTATAGCTAGAAAAACCTGTTCTACAGTACCCCGACTTAATATAGAGCTATTATCCTGTACAGCACCGTTCTCCAAGGTGAAAGAAAAGTCCGACAAATTTTCCTTGGGAAATATCCGCCTATAATCTCCACCCGTTAGTTGTTTTAATATATCCTCTGACTGTATAAGCAACTCATCTTTAGTCTTATCCAAAAACCTATTTCGTATTTCTCTGCACATCCAAGCCGCAGTCTTATAAACGGCATATCGATAGGATTCCTGATATAATCCACTGCGCCCCTTATTTATCATAGCATGGGCTTGCTCTAATTGGTCAGTTAAGCTTAATTGCTCTAAAAAAATATTTGCTTTTTGAATTCCCTTTCTACAGGATTTTAGCTCATCTTCCAGACTATTTATTTCTATCATTAATTCTCCGTACTCCCGCTCAATGGATTCCCTAACAGGATACTCATAAAATATATTAAATAGAACCTGGAGTGATATACCCTCCTTTGAATTGCTATTTTCGCTAACAGAGACAGCATGAGCTATTCCTTTTGAACTAGCAACTCGTTCCAGACTTTGCCGTATAAGCATTCTTCTATTTTCCTTTTCAAGAAAATCAGATCGGCACTCACATAAGTCTATATAAGATCCCACAAGAGCTTCCAGCTCATCTTCTCTGCTAATCATCTCTTCATTTAAGCCAATCAAATGTAGAATTCTTGTTTTGGTTTTTTTCATTTCCAAAGACAAATTTTCTATGCGAATAGCTATCTTCAGCTTTAGATTCCACTTTCTAACAGCATTTTGAATCTCCATCCATGTTTCAGCTTCCAGCTGGTCCTTAGAAAAATTATTGTAGTTTAAACCTTCAAATTGAGATATGAGGGAGTGAATCCCTTGAAATTGGCTTGCCAAGATACTAGTCTGCTCACTTAGATCGCTCTCCTGCCTATCCAATCGTTGAATTCCCTCCTGAATAGCTATGAGACCTCGGTAATATTCCATTAAACTAACAGGAGCTGGCATTTCTTCTAAGCCCAACATCTCACTTATTCCAGTTAATTCTGATTCAAGCTTGCCTAATTCATCGGCTAGTTCTACTCTTTTTCCATGTAATTTTTCTAGCTGATCCAAAGCAGAACTCAACTGACCTTGAATCTCCTTGAGTCGAGTTTGGGCATCCTTTTGACCTATGCCCTTGTAAAATGCAACTAAAGCAGCACCCAGAATTCCAAGCAACCCAACTAGCAGCCCTGATGGAAAGTGGACAAAAGACAAAGCCAGGCCTAACAGGACAAACAAAGTGGAAATTCCAAAATACTTCTTCAGGAATGGTATAGAAGCCTGATTTTCCCACTCTAGCTTTTGTATTTGGAGACCTTCAGCATTAGCTTGAACTTCCTCCAGCTTGGTATCTGTGCGTTCCAATTGATTTTCCAAATTCTGAAAGTGAGATACCAGCTTCATTAATCGATTTTCCTCTAGAAATTCCAGTGGAAGCTCTCTTATCCTTACTATATCCTTGGTTGACCAATTTTTATGTAAACCTTGTATTTTTTCAATAACGTCCTGGCGATTCTCCTCCAAATTCCACTTTAAGTCTCTAAGGTGATCCCATCTGACTTCTAATCCAGATAGCTTATCTAAATGATTCTGGAGTGATGCCCTATATTTTAACAACAACTCTATTAGTTTACTGACTCCTTCCTGATTCGATAAACCCTCAGCCAGCTCTTCATATTCCTGCCCCAGCTCACTTCTTAAATCCTGATAGCTTGCAAGCAAGGCTTCAATGATAGCCAGATTTTTCAGAGGCAAATCATCGGATACCTTTCCGCCTTTATGCTGTGGTAATATATGGTCCAGTTCGATTAACTCTTCCAACATATCATAATTGCCTTTGACTGCTTCTAACAAGTCTCGTTTGGCATATTGTTCTCTTAATTTACTGTTCAATTCTTCCTCTTCTTCAGTAAGATTGGCTAAATGGTTTTGCTGACTCTGATACTCTTCCACCTGCCCCAAGGCCTTCTTTTTTTTATTTACTCCTTCCCTAATAAACTCCACATAAGGCCTAAAACCCTTATTACTCAGTCGGCCAGTACTACCCCCTATGGCAGCTGCTGACTTGGAAAAGCCCTCTTCCAAGCGTGGTATGTTTGCTATATCTGTCAGTCCAGCACCTAAAAGCGCAGCCTGTAATTTATCAAATTCATTTTTAGATACTCCCTTGGGAACTCGTGTGAGCTGATCCAAGCTTATTGTAAAAAGATTATGATAAGTGAAGGCATCTAATTTATATATATCGCTTATAGCTATCCGCTGGCCTTTACCTCCAATAATACAGACAGGCTCTGACTGGCCTTCCAAGCGAATATGATAATCAGTATGGGTTTTCTCATCCCATATATCACCCTCAATCATATATTCTACATTTGCTGGTGGCAGAGAACCCCCAGAGGGGATTCCATAGCCCAAATAACGTAATGCTTGCATGAATGTGCTCTTTCCTGCCCGATTAGCTCCACCAATAACCACCACGCCAGGATGCACATCTTCCAGGGTTTGATTTCGGAAAATACCAAAGTCACCTATATGCAGTCGTCGGATATGCATCAGTTTTTTCCTCCTTCTGCTAATCCCTCTAGAATCAAGTATCTTGCATCCTCTACAATGCTTTCTAGAGTATTATTATCTAATGCTAATCTATCATCATCTTGATCTTCATGATCCAAATTGCTTGTCCAAGCTTGCCCCAATGTAGAGATTAATTCATCTCTAAGCTCAGTATCTTCATTTAAATATGAAATCACCTGGTCCATCAACTCATGTAACATGGGATGATGGTCTCTCATCTTATCACCTAGGGGACTTGCTGTGCGAATGACTACAGAATCCGTCCAGACGAAGGGAGTTTGACTGAACAAGACCTCTCGCAAAGCCTGGCAAATTTCCTGCTCACACCCTCGGGGATCATCTGACAAATAATAATGTAACTTGCCCCGCCCACCAATCTCCCAGCGAATGAAGTATCCCTCTAAAGAAGATTCATCATCTAGGTGAATTATTTCTTGATGGAGAATATCCTGGGCTTTTGCTACTAGATGCTCCTCTAGCTGATCCAAATTATCAGCTTTCCTTAACTCAGCACAGCCAATATCTACGAATATGTTTTTATATATCACTGATGATGTAAGCTGGTATTCCATTTGAATTCCCTTTATATCATCTACTTCAACCAGCCAGCAGCCTCCTAAGCCCTGCTCTCCAAAATCTCTTCCTTGAGGCGTACCAGAGTAGGCAACAACTGGTCCCCCCTCTTCATTTAAAATACGAGGCTGATGAATGTGACCTAACGCCCAATAATCAAAGCCTGGATGCTCCATTAAATCATTCAGTGTTGTAGGAACATATTTGCTTTTAGGAGATTCCAGCCCAGTATGAAGCATGGCTATTCGAAATATGCCGTCATTGGATACTGGATATTGCTGATGTATAGGTGAACTCTCCCTATTTCCTCTATAGGACTGACCACAAACTACAGCTATGCTCTCACCATCCTCATCTTTGACCATTATCATTTCTGGAATATCTGATCTAAATATATAAACATTTTCAGGTAGTTCGAAAATTTCACCATGTTCTTTAATTGGATCGTGGTTACCTGCGATAATCAACACCTGAAT
>JAAZEK010000209.1 GCA_012512335.1 Clostridiales bacterium
AACGCACCATTCGGAACATAAAGCAAAACTTGTTCTGGGCATTTGGTTACAACACTGCAGGCATACCCATTGCTGCAGGTTTGCTATATATCTTTGGTGGGCCTCTATTGAACCCTATGATCGCTGCAGCTGCTATGGCATTTAGTTCTGTATCGGTCCTAACCAATGCTTTAAGGTTGAAAAGGTTTAAACCATCGCATAAATAAATAGAACAGCTAAGGTTCATCGTCGCAAGCTCCTCAGAATGACAATCCGACGACTATTTACATCATGATACAATCCGATGACTATATAACACGATAATAACCCGACGATTATTTACATCATGATGATAATCCAACGACTATTTACAATAAAATTCAATAATTTTAATTCGAAAGGATGAAGATATAATGACCAAAACAATATATGTAGAAGGAATGACTTGTAATAATTGTGTTCGCCACGTAGAGGAAGCTCTAAAGGAGCTGGAGGGCGTAAAGACGGTAAGAGTAGATTTAGAGGGAAAAAAGGCTGAAGTAGAGCTATCCCGCGAAGTATCAGATCAGGAAATTACAGAGGCTATTGAAGACGCAGGCTACGATGTAAGTAGCATTAAGTGATCGTGTAAACTTGTTAGTCAACACCCTCCTTTTTGGCATACTATAAAGAAGAACAATATTGTCAACGCATACGAGGAGGGTTGATATGACTGAACAAGGCAAAATCAGAAAAATGTTCCCAGGAGGGAATACAACACTTGGCCCTTATTTTCTGTTTGAATATATGATCCGACCTGCCACTAATCGGATTTTTATAATTAAGGGAGGACCTGGGGTAGGAAAGTCCACATTTATGAACAGCATAAGCAGGGAGATGCTAGATAGGGGTTATGATGTGGAGCATCATCATTGCTCTACCGATCCCAGCTCCCTAGATGGACTGGTGATTCCCCAGCTTGGAGTTGCTCTGCTTGATGGCACAGCACCTCATATTTATGATCCCAGTTATCCTGGTGTTATTGATGAGATTATTAATTTAGGAGAATTTTGGGATGATACAGTCCTTATTCCCCATAAGAATGAAATCCAGGAAATTAACAAGCGGGGTAATATGCAGTTCAAAACTGCCTTTCATATTTTTAAGCAGTCCAAAATGGCATATGACCAAAGTCAATGGTATGTAGAGGAGTCTATTGATAGATCAAAGTACAATAGGATCCAGCGTTTTCTTGTGGAAAGTGTATTGGAAGGAATGGTTCCAAATTACCATACCGCTCCAGAAGCTAGGCATTTATTTGCCTCTGCTCTAACACCTAAAGGAATACTGGATTTTAAGGATACGCTGATTTCCAAGGATATGAAAATTTACAGTATAAAAGGGCAAGCTGGAACCGGGGTTAAGGAAATGATTGAAAGGGTTGCCAAAGCCGTAGAAGAAATGGGATTGTACACAGAGCAGTATCATTGTCCCTTTGAACCTGATAAGCTGGATATGCTCATTATCCCAGCTGCTCAAAAAGTAGTTATGAATAGCACTCATCCTGACCATAGTGATCCTAAGGATATAGAAGGCGTTTCCTATATTCGTCAAGTAGAGGAAATTGACCTAGGTATTTGCATAAAGCTGGATGTTTTAGCTATGTATGAGGAAGAAAGAGTTGACGCAGAAAAACGTTTTCGAGATCTCATGGATAAGGGTATAAGCCACATAGCAAAAGCAAAAGCTGCTCATGGGGAAAAAGAGAAGTTCTATTTTCAGGCAATGAATTATGATAAAGTGAATGAAAAGCGAAACCAGGTTCTCAAGCAAATATTACAATACACATAGAAAGATAGGCGTGACTTTTTGTTATTATTCTATTTGGAAGAGGCAGACGGTCATGTCTGCCTTGCCTTTTTTTGCAAAAAAATGCTTGTTACATCTCTCTATATATGTTATCATTAATGTTTGTTAAAGTGTTGATTCTTATAGGAATGAGGATAATTAATGTATACAAGAGAAGATATTCGAAATATAGCTATAATAGCCCATGTCGACCACGGCAAAACTACTTTGGTGGACCAGATGTTGCGTCAAAGCGGTGTTTTTCGAGAAAACCAGCAGTTGACTGATAGGGTTATGGACTCCAATGATTTGGAGAGGGAGAGAGGAATTACCATCCTTTCCAAAAACACAGCAGTTAGGCACAGTGATTTAAAAATAAACATCATCGACACCCCTGGTCATGCCGATTTCGGTGGAGAGGTAGAACGAGTTTTAAAGATGGTTAACGGGGTTTTGTTGCTGGTTGATGCCTTTGAAGGCCCTATGCCTCAAACAAAATTTGTTCTAAAAAAAGCACTTGAGCTAAGACATCCAGTTATAGTGGTCATAAACAAGGTAGACCGACCAGAGGCGCGACCTAATGAGGTTATCGATGAGGTTTTAGATTTATTTATAGATTTGGAAGCCAGTGAAAATCAACTGGATTGTCCTTTTGTATATGCATCTGCAAAGCGGGGCACCGCTACATTGACCATTGGTGAGGAAGGAAGCAATATGCAACCACTCTTCGATGTGATTAAAGAATTTATTCCTGCCCCAAGTGGTGATATTGATGGTCCATTGCAAATTCTTGTGTCCACAGTCGACTACAATGACTATGTTGGAAGGATTGCCATTGGTAAAGTGGAAAGAGGCAGGGTGGAATCTGGACAAGAAGCTTTGCTTTGTAATTCCAGCGGCGATCAGAGAAAAGTGAAGATCACAAATCTTTATGAGTTTGAAGGCTTGAAACGAGAAGCGGTGACAGAGGCTCAGTTGGGCGATATTGTTGCAGTTAGCGGAGTAGAAGGCATCAATATTGGTGAAACCATATGCGATGTTCATCATCCTGATCCGTTGCCCTTTGTGAATATATCCGAGCCTACCCTTTCCATGACCTTTTCAGTTAACAACAGCCCCTTTGCTGGGCAGGAAGGCAGATATGTTACCTCCCGAAATATTAGAGATAGGCTTTTTAGAGAAGTGTATACAGATGTTAGCCTGCGTGTTGAAGAAACTGATTCTGCAGATTCGTTTAAGGTTTCCGGTAGAGGTGAGCTTCACCTTTCCATATTAATTGAATCCATGAGGAGACAAGGCTACGAGTTTCAAGTATCGAAGCCTACTGTAATCTATAAAGAGATAGACGGACAACTTCATGAACCTATGGAGTTGGTAACCATAGATGTGCCTGAAGAATATTCAGGCTCTGTAATTGAAAAGCTGGGCTCTCGTAAAGGCGAAATGCTCAATATGTTCAGTGGAAAGGGTAGCACTGTCCGCCTAGAATTTTCTATTCCGGCAAGAGGTTTGTTTGGTTATCGTTCGGAGTTTATGACAGATACCCGAGGTGAAGGCATTATAAACTCTATGTTTGATGGTTATCTTCCCGTCAAAGGAGAAATCACCTCAAGGATTCAAGGCTCCTTGGTAGCCTTTGAAGCTGGCGAAGCTGTGACCTATGGTATTTTCAATGCACAAGACAGAGGTCATATGATTATTGGACCTGGTACTAAGGTGTATGAAGGTATGGTTGTCGGAGAAAGCAACAGGCAAGGGGATATAGAAGTTAATATATGCAAGAGAAAGCATGTTTCTAATGTGCGAGCATCAGGTACGGACGACGCTATGCGCTTGACTCCCCATAAGGTCCTAAGTCTGGAGGAGGCCCTAGAGTTTATCAGTGATGATGAATTAGTCGAGATAACTCCTAAGAGTATCCGAATTAGAAAGGCTATTTTAGACACCGGACTACGAAAAAGGGCTATGAAAAGAAAATAACTTTCTAATATATGTAATACTTTCGTGAAATTGGGTTAAGCTACCAATGTAAATTGCTAGGTTCTCAATCTTATCATCCGTTGCCGAACTTAATATACAAGAAATTGTTGCCCAATGTTTTTTACTATGGAAAGAAGCAGACACCTATGTTATAATTAGGTTAAGAACCTGCAAAATATAATTTAAAACTGGGAGGCGGTTAACATGATAAAGTTTATCATCGGCCCCAAGGGTAGCGGAAAGACCAGAACAGTACTGAATCTGGCCAATCGTGCACTTGAGGACAGCAAAGGCGAGATTGTATTCATCAACGGAAGTGATCGTCGAATGTTAGAGTTAGATTACCAAATTCGTTGTGTAAACACCCGAGAGTTTGGTATCAAAAAACTAGACGAGGTATATGGTTTCATATCCGG
>JAAZEK010000210.1 GCA_012512335.1 Clostridiales bacterium
GGGTAGCTTATGCCGTACTGCTTCCACCACGAGTGCTTGCTGCCATCATACTAATTCCCATATATGTTCTTGTGATTCGACTATTAATAAAAGCTTTTTCAAAATTAAATATTAATTCTTGAACTTTTGCTCCGCTTTTAATATTTTCTGACGATGATCTGTTTTATCCAGTGAGCTTAGAAAATATGATAAAGCGAAGCCTCCTATAAGTAGTCCATATCCAAGCCAATGGCTCCAGCTTATACCAAAGCCAGGGAAGATTGAAAGAATCGATCCTATGGTTAGACCGAAAACCGCATAGTAGGTGTAACCATAGGCTTTTTCAAATAACATATTAATTAATTTTGCAAAGCCAACAACAGTGATTAAAAAACCAATACCCGCAGGAATCAAAACTGACAGATTTAAACGGGAAATTCCCTCTATCATAACTCCATAGGAACCAATGTACATCAGAATAAACGAAGCGCTAATTCCTGGTATTATGGTACCAAATCCAATTACTGCTCCGTATAGAACAAACAAAAGAAAACTGGTACGACCAATACTTGAGCCTTCAGCGACATTGTTGTTTAATACAGCAAATAGGACAGCCATAATCAAGGTGAGTGTAAATGGTATTAAATAATAAGATTGAAACCCTTTCTTATTGGCTTGCTTTCTGAGTGATGGAAAGGTTCCTACCATGAGGCCTATAAACAAGTATTTGACTTCTAGCTCATAATTTTTAAATAGATAACCAATAATATGGCTAAATCCTAGAACACCAACTACTCCCCCCACACCAATGAAGAAAAACTCCTTAACCTTCTTCCCGAATTCATGGAAGAGATTTGCAATAGCATCGGTTATCTTCTCATATAGCCCAAATATTACTGCCAGGGTCCCTCCACTGACACCGGGGGCTATAGCACCAATTCCCATCGCTAAGCCCTTTAAGAAATCCATTAACAAAACTCCACCCAACCCTTCGTATTATTATAAATATTACAAAAAGAAAAAACTACACTTTACAAACCTTAATTCTAGAAAGCATCTTATCTTCAACTTCCTCAACCTTGAATACCAAATGATCCAACTCAACCACTGGTTTTTCATCTTCATCAGGAATTTGACCTAACTGACCGATGACATAACCACTTAAGGTATCGTACTCTTCCACAGGCAATTCAACACCAATCAGATCGGAAACCTGATCCAGGCTTATGGAACCTTCAAATAGGTAAGTGGATTCATCCAACTTCTCGTATTTGTGTTCCTCCTCATCATACTCATCCAAAATGCTACCCACAATTTCCTCAAGTAAGTCTTCTACGGTAATTATGCCAGCAGTACCACCATATTCGTCTACTACAACTACCATGTGTATTTTTTTCACCTGTAGTTCGCGAAATAGCTCGTTTAATTTCTTGGATTCAGGTACAAAGTAGGGAGTTCGAATAAAGCTTTGAATATCAAAGGGTGAATTATCCCTGTTATTGGTAAAATAGAGAAGAAGGTCCTTTACGTGTAAAACACCAATTATATTATCAATGGAATCCTCGTAAACCGGTATTCGGGTGTACTTTTCGGAGTTAATTACTTCTATGATGTCCTTCAAGTC
Organism: Clostridiales bacterium; assembly: GCA_012512335.1. Lineage (GTDB taxonomy): Bacteria > Bacillota > Clostridia > Caldicoprobacterales > DTU083 > UBA5454. The sequence goes on from JAAZEK010000210.1 coordinate 1,604, forward strand.
AGATTCAATAGAAATTGCCACCACTCTTGTGCGATGGATCATGATATCGGCAACTACCTTGTCATCGAAATCAAAGACATTATTTATGAACACCTTTTCGATTTCGTCAATAGTACCCTTCTCTTCCCCTACATCTATCATCATACGAATTTCTTCTTCAGTTACCTCTTCATCGTTGGCATTGGGATTTCCTCCAGCCAGCTTCACAAAGAAGTTCGTAGATAAAGTCAGTAGCTTAACGAGAGGTGAAGTGATAACAGCGAGCATCTGCAAGGGCCTAATTACCTTCATAGAAAATTTTTCTGCCTCCTGCATCGCCAAACGCTTAGGTACTAACTCGCCAAATACTAGTGTAAAATAGGATAAAATCAATGTAATTACTACAACTGATATGGGTTTGATTATATTGGATGCAATAGGAACTCCAATAGAAACAAGCCAGTTTGTCAGTAAATCAGCGAAGGCATCGGATGCAAAAGCACTGGACAAGAAGCCTGCTAGAGTAATTCCAATCTGAATAGTTGATAGGAATTTACTTGGTTCACTAAGCAGCTTTTTGACCGAGGCTGCCTTTTTATTTCCACCTTCAGCCAATAATCTAAGCCTGTTATCATTAATAGATACTAAGGCCATTTCTGAACCAGCAAAATATGCATTTGCTAAAATTAACAAGACAATAATAAGAATATTTGTAAACAAAATTATTCCCTCCATGGAAAAATAAAATTTTAAACAGAAAAAGACAACAATCCATTGCTATAATTACAAAGGACTCATTGTCTCATTGAAATCATTCTATTTTTCCATAAGCCCATAGTACTACAAGGCCCATCGTCCACGGACAACCCACCACCCTTTAAACGTATTTTTTTTATTATACCAAGCTTGCCTAGGATTGTAAAGGAAGTTTTTAGCCAATCCTCTATACATTACTTGATTTTACCTGTCAAAAGCTACTACCTCCGATGAATTCTCTAAGTATAGAATTATTAGGAATTACCTTAGAATCCATCTCTACAAAATATTTCAAGAACTTATTTAACCTGTTCACTTCTGGAAAATATATATGGTCATCTGGAACAGTTTCCAAAAGTGGTAGAATTAAAGGCTTTAATACTGCCAACTCGTATAATAGTGCGGAGTTTATCATGATGTCAGCAGTCTCCTGGAACGGAAAGATGTTCTTTTCCTCGCCTCGCCTAACTGAACTCCACATTCTCAAGGTATCTTCTATAGAGGTCCCTCGATAATGATAATCTCTTACCATTCTCCTAATCAACCTTGCATCTGTAGTAGGGATCCGGTTGTGGTCATCTACATTTAACTGGGTTAATGCACTTATGTAGATCTTGTATTTGTTTTCTCTAGGAATCATCTCAGTAAGCTTTTCATTTAAGCCGTGAATTCCTTCTACAATAAGGGGCTGCAGCTCAGATACTTGGATAAAATTACCTGTATACTCCCTCCTTCCTGTATGAAAATTATAGTGGGGAATCTCTACCTTCTGCCCTTGAATTAGAAGTGTCATCTGTTCATTAAACAGTTCCAGATCGATGGCGTCTATGGACTCCAGATCCTGTTCTCCTTTTTCGTCAACTGGCACCAACTCACGATCAAGGTAATAATTATCCATGGAGATAGGTACTGGATGAAGTCCATTAACCATGAGCTGTACTCTTAATCTTTGAGCAAAGGTAGTCTTCCCTGATGATGATGGGCCTGCTATTAATATGAGCCGAATAGCATCTGTATGCTGAGCAATATCATCAGCTATAGAGCCAAAGAACTTTTCTTGAGCGGCTTCGCTAATACGTACCAAGTCTGGTCCTCCACCTTCCTCAATACAACGATTCAAATCTGCTATATTTCTAATTCCTAGGGATTCTGACCATTTTTCAGCCTGACGGAAAACCTTGAATAGCTTGGGATTGTCATGAAAGGGACGCACTTGATCTGGTTCCTCATAGGTAGGATACTGCAAAATCACTCCAGGTAAATAAAATTTTAGCCCAAACATCTTTAGATAGCCAGTAGATGGCACCATATAACCGAAGAGATAATCGCTGATACCACCATTGCTATATATGCTGATGGTATCCTCTGTTCGATATTTCATAATCTTTACCTTGTCCTCTAAACCCATTTCAAGGAAGATTTTATTTGCTTCTGCCATAGCTATATCTGTCTTTTCAAAGGGTTCATCCGCATCAATAATAGACTGCATTTGTCTCTCAATCCGATTCACCGCCCGAGGACTCAATGTCTCAGTATTATTAACCTCACAATATAGGCCACCACCAAAAGAGTGCTCCACGCTGACCTTACATTCTGGAAATAGTTCCTTACAAGCGCGGATGAAAACAAAGGTAAGACTGCGAAGATAAATTCGGACTCCATCCTTCATGGACAAGTCGATGGGTTTAACTGTAGAATCCTTTTCAATAGTATATGATAATTCACGTACCCTATTATCCACTATAGCAGCTACTATCAAAGGCTCTTCCACTTTTTGCTGTTGGTTTGCTATCTCTTGTAATGTTATCCCCTTGTTTACCTCCAGTGGCTTTCCGTTCCATGTTATCTGTATCGTTCCAGTCATTCTATTTCTCCTTTCAAAATCCCTAGTTTTGTAACTACTCAATTATATACAAAATTTGACACTGTCCGTGCTATCACTGTTTATTTATTAAAACATCCGGGTAAGTCGTGAATCGACTTACTTCACACCGTTTCAATAAATACATAAATACAAAGACAGGGTCTTTGTTACCTTGATAGTATTTATTATACCAGTAAGTCTATAAAATTAGTGTACAAAAAAGATATCTAAATTTAAGATAAAACAAAGAGGCATGTATGTAACACACCTCTAGTAGTTTGATTGGACTCTGATTGTTGCCAAATACGGATAATATTTTGTAAAATCCCCATTTGGAGAGACAGTATCTAAGACTAAATTTTATTACAATCTTATACAACAGGTGTCTCTGTATTATCTTTTGGTGATTATTCATCCCCTGATGGCTCTTCACCTTCAGTTGGTTGCGTTGGTTCAGGATCATCGGATGAATCGGGATCATCTGTTGGTGCAGGATCATCGGTTGGATCAGGATCAGCTGATACCGTCGGCGTAGGTTCTGGTGTTGGCTTCGGCGTAGAAGTCGCTACCGGTGCTGGAGTCGGAGTTGGAGCAGGAGTTGGTGTCGCTACTGGTGCATCCATATAGTAGATAATACCTTTTACAGGTCGATAGTTGTTTTTCACTAGAAGCTTTCTAGAAACTTCCTTACCATTCTCCGTTAATACTCGGTAGGTGTCCATAACAATGCCTGGTCTGGACTTTACATACTCATAAGTGCCGCCGGCTTTTTTCACATATTCACCGTTTTTATCTAAGCGCCTCTCGGCTTCAGGAGCTTTAGATGTGCTTATTTCTTTAGTTACAAGCTTATACTTTCCGTTATTAGGGATGGGTTCACCATATATGGTAACTACAGCTGCATCTCCATCGCGGTAGGAATGTATAAATACAGGCGTATCCTTGTTGTTCTTAAAACGAATGTTGGCTCCACCCCAAGAAACTGTAGCATCTAAACCTGGTGCTAGATAGGATACAGGAAATGCATGATGATAACGTTCTACAATTTCCAAGCCTGCTAAAGCTGCCGCATTAAACAAAGTGGACGAAGCTTGACAGATTCCACCACCTATACCATCTTGAAGGCTTCTGTCAGCCTTAATAACCCCAGCTGGCTTAAACCCAGTCTTCTCTGATCGTGGTCCTACAGCTTGATTAAAGGAGAATATTTCCCCAGGATTAAGCTTAGCGCCATTCATATTCTTAAGCGCTAAACCAATATTGCTTTTTCTATTTTCTGTACTGCCCTTCATATAGGTAGTAAAGGTTACAATTTTTGATGTAGCGTTTTTCAAATCATCTGCCTTTACATCAGCCTCTACTACTTCAGGTTCAACAACAATTGTACCTGGCTTACCTGAGAGGAATATCTGCTCTACTTGCTTATAAAGAGCTTCAGCATCCACCATTTGGCCACTTTCTTCATTTGTCAGACTGAACTTATCTTTCTTCCCAGGAGAAAATGAGAGATTAGCATTCTTGGGTTCAATTAACAGACCATCTGCAATAGCTACAATGCCATCGCGAATGAGCTCTATATTCATTGATTTGGTGGTTTCAGCTTTTGCATTTTTTTCTTTAAGCTCTTCAACCTGTTCATAGCGTTGTTCTAGCTCGCCTTCACGGGCAAGCTTATGCAATACTTTCAGTTTATCTTCCCAGTCAATCTCTGCTTGTATATCCTCATAAGTAAAAGCCCAGCTTTCATCTCCATATGTTAATGTAGCATTAAGATCAGCCAGAGTAGCTTCTGCGTTTTTCTGAAACTGCTCGGAAGCTTCTGCTAGTGACATACCTCCTAAAGGTATATCATCTAAATAAATCCCCTCATAAAAGCTGTCCTGCTCTACTACTTCCGTCATGTGTGCAATTCGTTGACGTTCCTCTTCTATTTTTTGGGCAGCAATCTCGGCTGCTAACTCTTCCGCTTGTTTCTCCCGATAACCCTGGTATACAAAACCAGCGGTAAGTAATACTACAATAGCTAAAGCTACAAAGAGCAGATACTTCTTTTTCATAATTCCCTCCAAGTACAGGCTTATGCGACAAAAGCGCATGTATTTGTTTTCCAATTCGGAACCATTATATCATGATTAGACGTATCTATATGAGATAGGTTATTACGAAAATATTACAATATCATAACATTTGAGAGGTAAGCTTTATGGCTACATCAGGAACATTGGTTATAATCCCATGTACCCCACCCAGCGCTAGGGCTTGAATATGTTCAGGTTTGTCAGCTGTCCAAGCATTTACAATAATACCATTCTCTCTACATTCGTGTATCACAGAAGGAACCAAGCTGTAAAATACTGGATGAATAGCTTCTGCCCCTACATATTTTGCATACTTCCAAGGCTCTACTAAGCCACCTACATATAGAAGTCCAATTTTCAAGCTCGGTTCCAGCTCTTTTATAGCTCTAAGACTGTAGTGATTAAAAGAGGATATTATGGTACTATCAACTCGCTTCAATTTATGTAATATATTTACAACCTTTGCCTCTAGACCTTCGTACTGTAAAGGACCTTGCTTTAATTCAATGTTTAAAATCCCATCCCAATCTGAAAGCATTTCCAGTAATTCTTCCAAGGTCAAAATACTTTCACCTATGAATTCATCGCTGAACCAGGCTCCAAAGTCCAAGGTCTTCAATTCCTTTAGGGTCAAATCCTTTATGTATCCCGTACCGTTGCTTACTCTATCTACCTTTTCATCGTGACAGATAACTACTCTGCCATCCTTGGATAGATGTACATCGATCTCAATTCCGCCAGCCTGCATTTCCAGAGCTCTGACAAAGGCAGCCTCTGTATTTTCTGGTGCATAGGCTGAAGAACCTCGATGAGCGTAAATTATTGGTTTATTATTCATTACAATCCCCCTTAAAAAACCGCTGGTAAATACCGACGGTAAAATATTACAATAAGCTAATTTCCCTCTTTTATTAATGCAGGATTCATTACAAATGGTTCCTTGAGGGAAATGTCATCATATGAATCTATCAGATCCCCTCCCACAGTAAACTGAACTTCGCTTACACCTGTGGAATTAATAGGATCTGTCAAGGTGTTTACCACTGCATACAGACTTTGCAATAAACGTTTATTGTCCTTTTCCATATTATCAAAATAGTGTTTAGGCACATCCACAATGGCCATATTACCTGAAGCTTTTATTCGAATGTCTTCACTAGAAAATTCAGCAGGGATAATTCGGACACTATCTGGGAGAATAGGATCTGTTGTCATCTCTTGCAGGATACGAGACAACAAATTCGTCTCTGTTCGCGAGACAGCCCTATATTCAGGTACTAGTAGCATGCCTTGATCATCGCCATAGTAAACCCGAATGCGTTTGCCAGCTTTGTTGGGTAAACGTCCAGAAGTTAGATTTTGATAGTTAATCTCTCCATCAGAATTGTTGACAAACTCACCTTTACCATTGTCGTAAAAGATATTGATAAAATCAATATCAGGCAAGGTAGACATACTGTGTATAATAGAACTTATCATTAGTATTTCCTGTTGTCGGTTTCCTGTGAACTGACTCTTGAATTCATTTGAAAAATATAGGCTTATTCCTGAAACTCCATCGTCTTTATCCACGACTTCTGTTCTTACGAGACTCGTACCCTTAGCTAAGGTAGGATAGTAGCCCATTCCTTCCTTTGCTGGTCCTTTAATCAATTCCCTTATAATTGCTTCACTATAGTTCCCATCTTTTACTGTTATAGTGCGAACCTCAGGTAGCAGAAACTGACCAGCATTATCTTGAAAATACAGTTCTCTATTTATCTTAGCTGTTTCTGGATTAGCAAAGCTTTGTGCCTCTAACGCCTGAATATCAGCAACATTTACAGGGTAACGGCTTAAGAGCCCCAAAATTCCACTTGTGTGTTCAGGAGTTACCGTGGCTTCATTACCATCAATTAATATTTTTACATACTTAGCATTTCCCAACTCTAGTATGGTATTTACCAAGGCCGCTCTGGCTATAGACAAGTCTTCAGCTTCATAAAATTCGTAAGATAAATCAACCGTAATAATATCCTCAATTAAGTTTACACTATTTATAATTACATTTTCAGGCAATACGGAAAGCAACTCTGTTGTGTTCGGTCCATTAATCAATTTAGTTACTATATGCTTAATCTGATCCTTATCACTATATTCACCAGTTAATCTAAGAATTTCAGCTGACAATTGGCTAGAAGACTCGTCAAAGAAATACAAATTCGTGCTGGACTGACGCATAGCCTCAATTCTAAATAGAGAATCATCATCTTGCAGTAGATTAGTAGGATCAGGTTCCTCTTCGCCAAACTTATTAAACCAATTAAGCATGTCATTCTCTTGTTTTGTTGGTTGTTGACCTGTAGAACAAGATGCCAACAGTGCAACATTGAGAGCTATAATGAGAAGTAATAAAAAAATACGTCGCATCATCGTTCGCTCCTTTCCTGGTAATGGTGCCTAATCACCAATTTTACTGGTATACCTCACTATTGCCTATATTGGCTAAAAATAGACGGTAAGCGTAGTTTCCACATCCCATCCACTCTATCCAAGGTAAGAACTTCTGTTACCTGCTTTTGAGGCTCAACAGTCTTGTCGATAAACTGCACTGTTACAAAAGCTTTTTCCATCAGTGGTTCTTCGTCCAGTACAGGATTTCCTTCAAAGCTTATCATTCCGCCTACTATAGAAGGAATCTGTGCTTTAAATTCATCCAAGGGAGGTAATGTACTTCCATCCATAGTTTTATTGGATAGAAAAGGATAGAGTACATCCCAATTAGGCTCTGCAAGTAAAGCATTTAGAAAAAACCGGGCTGTCTTTGCAGGGGTTTGATTAAAATTCCTATTTCTGACAAGGGCAACCATTGGTGAATCTAAATCTAATGTGGAATTTCCCTGTAATAACAAGTCAGCATTCATTTCACGGTAGGATAGCTGAGTATTGCTCACCATAATCTTAACCTGATTTACACCATCCAGGTAGGTCAATGAATTCACGATGGAATACAAAGCAAAACGCTTCATCTCCAGCTGGGTTTGAGGAATTTCCTTCTCTGGTATATTTTCTTTACCAGGGATTGTAGATAAATCAAAAATATTTAGGAAATCATCCGTCAGGTTGACAAATACTGTATCGCTACGCCTGGTGACATCTATTACGTCAGTACCTGGAGGCATAACTAAAACTTTGTGAAAACCCTGAGGTCCTTTTAGAAGTTCTTCAACTATGAGCTCCTCTGTGCTCTTCTTTTCCTGCATCACTGTACGTTCTTCTGGCACTAGGAAATCAGCAATTTCATCTTTAAAATACAAAACAATTCGCGTTTCCTTGGCCTTTTCGTAAGGATCTATAGGTAGCGGAGTATTTGATGTATCCTCAGGATCTTCAGTTACTCCCTCTAAATTTCTCATAAATCCTGCGCAACCGGTAGTTGTCACTAGAAGTAATGCAATTAAGAGCAGCAAAAATATTGGTTTTCGGATAAAAGTCACCTGCTTTCTAATCTATTATAACAATATACCGTTACAAAATCTTTAAGCAAACTTAACAAGTTCATTAATCGTCATTATTCGCCTTGTTCTTGATTATCATAGGGAAGTTCGATTCGGAAGGTTGTTCCCTTATTTTCTTCACTTTGCACACGTATATCCCCATTGTGAAGCATTATAATTCGCTTGGCAATAGACAAACCTAGACCAGTACCACCGGTGGATCGAGATCGGGCTTTATCAATTCGGTAAAAGCGATCAAATATATTCCCTAATTCCTCGGGAGCAATGCCATAACCCGTATCGCTGACCTTAACTACTCCATAATGAGGCGTATTGTATATCTCAATTGTTACCCTACCACCCTCTGGTGTATACTTGATACCATTGTCAATTATGTTGGAAACCACCTGCTGTAGCTTCAAAAGATCACCAGGTACTACAACTTCCTCTTCATTGTATAGCTCCAGCCTGATATTTTTCTGGTCAGCTAGCAATTTTAATCCCTTCATCGTCCTTTGGACTAATTCATTCAAAAGAACGGGCTCTTTTTTGAAACGGGGATGATTGCTATCCTCTTTATCCATCTGAACCAATACTAGAAGATCAGTGATAATAGCATTCAATCGATCGATTTCAAAATTTATATCTGTTAAAAACTCCTTATATATAGCTGGATCTTCTACATCCATGTTTAAAAGGGATTCTGCCAAGACTTTTACAGCACTGAGTGGTGTTTTTAATTCGTGGGAGGCATTTGAAACAAACTCGTTTCTGGAATTGTCCAGGTCCTCTAGCTGCTCACTCATAAGATTAAATGCTTCACCAAGCTGCCTTAATTCTCCGCCTCCTCGAATGTTCACCCTCTGGTTTAAATGCCCCTTGCTCATTTTAGTAATGCTGGCTGTTAGCTCTTTAATAGGGTGGGTGATAAAGCCAGCCAAAATTAAGCTGATTAAGATTATGGCCAAACTGATAGTTGCGGAAAAAAAGCTAATGGTGATGCGGATATCTCCTAAAATTAGTTCAATGGCATCCAAAGAGGTAGATAAAAACACCATGCCGATAATTCCTTTTGAATGATGGGTTATAGGTGCAAATGCATATAATACCCTCTTATACTCAGCTGGTTCTCCTGTAGATATATATAAATCTCTAGCAGGAACCGAGGTTCCCTCCAGAACCCCGGATACCTCGTGGTAATCCTCTTTTAGACTTCTTCGCAGAAGACTTGTGCTCTGATAAGAGTCCTGCTCTACGATTCCATTTTTATTAAGTATGAGAACACGGGTAGATTCTCCCTCTACCTGGTCGATATCATTACTAAACTCTCGAATCTGATAGTAGATATTGGGATCCCGATCATGATATCCATTGGCAATTATTTGAGCCAATTGAATCGAATATTTTTGATAAGTTATTTTTTTATCTTCAATTAAATGTTGCTCTAAGATCTCCATTATGGATAAATTGATGATAAAAAAGCCAATGCCAATTACTAACAGATAGGCAAAGGCTATTCTCCAGCGTAGACTGGAGAAAAACTGCTTATTTATCCGCAAAGTAATAACCAACTCCCCATTTGGTATATATAAAGCTTGGCTGGCTAGGATTCTCCTCAATTTTTTCTCGAAGGCGACGAATGTGAACATCAACCGTACGTAAATCGCCTAGATAGTCGTACTTCCAAACTGTCTCTAGCAGACTCTCACGACTGTAGACCTTACCAGGATTGGTAGCGAAAAGCTGCAACAAATCAAATTCCTTCGCTGTAAGGTTTACCTCCTTATCGTCTATGATTACACTTCTATTGGAAAGATTAATCTCCATATTTTTGAAACGAATTGATTGTTCATCATTGCTTCCGTTTAAGCGACGAATTATAGCTTTAACTCTTGCCTTTAGCTCTAAAATATTGAAAGGCTTCGTCATATAATCGTCTGCACCATAATCTAATCCCAATATTTTGTCCATATCCTCGCCCTTGGCAGTCAACATAATAACTGGCAATTTAGATTTTTCGCGAATGCGCTGTAAAACCGCTAACCCATCCATTTTGGGAAGCATAACGTCTAGGATTACTAGATCATATGTATTATTATTGAACTTTTCAATTGCTTCCTCTCCATCATATGCAGCATCTATATCATAGCCGTCCTGTTTAAGACTGAAAGAAATACCCTTTACAATGGCAGGTTCATCATCTACTAGTAATATTTTTTTTGCCATAACATCATATCCTTTCAAACACTTATATTCATGTCTATTCTAACATAGTAGACCACTAAAATCAATTTTACCCTCTATTAGTAAACTCCATACTTTTCCTTTTTGTTGCTGTTAACTGCAGAATAATAAATCATTTGGAAGAAGCCTTTGCAGGAACGATTATCAATCTTTTAATCTTAAGGGATGGCAATTAGATCCTTCAAATTTTCATAGGTCTTTTCTCCAATTCCAGAAATATTCATAATTTCTTCGATAGACTTGAAATTACCATTTATTTCACGATATTCTAGTATCTTCTGAGCCTTGGAAGGACCTATTCCCGGCAGAGTCTCTAATAAACTCTGATCTGCTGAATTGATGTTTACCTTGCCATCAATTTCAGCTCCAGAAATGTTTGTCTGGATATCTATAGGAATCTCTTCTCCGATGCTTGGCACATAGTACATTCCTTCATCCTTTACCTTCAAAGCCATATTAATTGCATTTAAGTCTGCTTCCGGTAAACAACCACCAGCCAAATCAATGGCATCAGTAACTCGATCCCCTTCCTGAAGGACGATAACCCCGGGATGTCTTACCTTGCCAGTGACATAAACTTTGATAGATGCAGGGCTTATGCTTGGTTCATTTGAAGCTTCTGCTTCATCTGATTCCCAAACCTGCTTTTCGATAATGTCAGGGTTTCCAAGCTTGGATTGACGCCCTTGATATCCTTGAAATACTAAAAGCCCAGATAAGACCAGGATTAATATGCCCATGATCAACAATATCTTCTGCTGTATTCTATCGAAATGAACCATACTCTCACCTGATTCTTATTTTAATCCTTATGTCATAAATGTTATTCGATAAAAAAAGAGAAATTCCTCTATTTTTCCAATTTATCTTCTTTAAAAAAGTAACGAAGGATGAATGAGGCACGATAATCGTCCCCCTGCTTCAGAAAATAATTCTTAGGAAGTGATGAATTAACATGATGTCTATGATATAATTAATACTCGTAGTACATAAAGATTATCATAAAAAACTTTTTTCTAAGAAATACAATGTTAGGAGTCTTTTTTTGCTTATGAAAAACTTACGCAAGTACATAATTAATATAGTAATATTTATTATGCTTATCTCGTCATTAAATACTGGTCAAGCCTTTGGTTACATTGATGATACTGATATTGATATCGAGGTTATCCCAAATCTGGAAGATGAGAATCAAGCTGTTGAATTAACATCTGAAGGTGCAGTAGTTATTGAACAAGATAGTGCAAAGGTTTTGTACGGCAAAAATGAAAATCTACGACTTTTTCCTGCTAGCACCACTAAGGTGCTTACTGCTCTACTTGCTCTTGAATATGGAGACTTAGATGAGTTAATCACAGTAGGTAAAGAATTAGCTCTACTATCTTTGGATGGTTCCATGGCAGGCTTGCTAGAAGGCGAGGAAATTACTCTGCGAAATTTAGTTTATGGCCTGCTGATCAATTCAGGTAACGACGCCGCAAATACGATCGCAGTATATATTGCTCGTAAGGTTTCCGGAGAAAGTCTTACTGCCCAAGAGGCTTTGGACTATTTCGCAAGTATGATGAACAAACGTGCCCGAGAAGCTGGCGCAAAAAATTCAAATTTTGTCAATCCTCATGGTTATCATGATCCTATGCATTATACTACACCCTACGACCTTGCGATGATTGGCAGTGCAGCCATGAAAAACAAATTATTTACTGAAGCCATATCAGTTACTTTTGTGCAAACTGTTTTCTGGGATTCTGGCCTACCTAGATTCTGGGTAAGTAGAAATAAGTTGATAAACGAAAAGGATGCAAATTGCTATTATGAAAATGCAGTAGGAAGCAAAACTGGATATACCAGTAAAGCTGGCCATTGTCTGATTTCATTTGCAAGTAAGGACGGGCAAGATCTAGTATCTGTTGTAATGAAATCCACCCCAGGGGAGCAATGGCACGAAACACAAGAACTGTTCGAATATGGCTTTACAAATTTTAAGTATGTGAACCTTATAAAAAAAGGTACCATTATTGATAGCTTACCAGTAGATAATAGCTCACCTGATGACCTAGGCAATGTGTCCGTTAAGATTTCTTCAGATGACTGGGGAGATGTGTTCAACAAAAAGGACATTGGACAAATCAAGCAAGAGATTATCTGGGACTCCTCATTAATGTCCGAAAACGCTACAGAAGTTATGTTTCGGTTGGATGCACCTATTGAAAAGGACCAAAAAATAGGCGAATTGCGCTTAACACTTCACGGGAATGAAATAAAACGTTTTCCATTAACCGCAGTTAGAAGTGTAAAGCGCAAAAAAACAGCATTGGA
>JAAZEK010000211.1 GCA_012512335.1 Clostridiales bacterium
AAGTATAAGAGAGGACAGTTGCATCATTTGAGGATGTAATTGTTCTTTTTTTCTATGAAATAATGTGGTTATGTTGTATAATATAAGTTAATGTAAACGCTGTTATTTGAAATTTTTTATATTACAGCTAGATGAAAGGGAAAATTCATATGTCAAGGCAGATAATCATTGCTGAAAATGCAGGTTTTTGCTTCGGAGTCAAACGAGCGGTTGAAATGACCGTTGATACAAATAATGATAAAAAATCCAAGGTCTATACCTTAGGTCCTCTCATTCATAATAAGGATGTAGTGGAGAGCTTAAGAGATCAAGGAATTTATTCAATTGACAATGATTATTTTGGAGATTTGTCATCAGAAGATACCGTGGTAATTCGTTCTCACGGTGTTAGTTCCAATATCTTAGAGGAGATAAAGAAAACTGGTGCTTCGATAGTAGATGCTACTTGCCCATACGTAACTAGTATTCAAAGAAAAGCCAGGAAATATCACAGTGAGGGTTACCTGATTGTAATAGTAGGAGATCCAAAACACCCTGAAGTGATAGGCATCAACGGCTGGTGTGAAAATACAGCTATTATCACAAAAACAGGAGACGAGCTAGAGAATCTTCCCGATAAAGTTTGTGTATTATCCCAAACTACAGAAAAACAAGCCAATTATGAAAAGACCTTGGAGGCAGTTTCCAAGCTCAGTCAAGATGTATTAGCTTTTAATACTATATGTAGTGCCACTAGAGAAAGGCAAGAAAGTGCTTATAGTGTATCGAAAAAGGCAGATCTGATGGTGGTTATTGGGGGAAAGAATAGCTCCAATACAAAAAAACTCTACGAAATATGCAAGGAAAACTGCCAAAACACTATACTAATAGAAAATGTTTATGAAATTCCTGACGATCTCATAGAAGACTCAAATTTAAAAATAATTGGTGTAACTGCAGGTGCTTCAACACCAGATTGGGTAATAAGTGAAGTTATAAATAAGTTGAAAGGGACAAGCCCTTCGTAAGCATACAGGAGGATATCGTATGTATAGAGTAAAGACAAGACAAATTATAGTAGGTAATAAAGTCATTGGTGGAGGTGCACCTGTTACTGTGCAATCAATGACTAATACAGATACAAGAAATGTTGAAGCAACAGTAGCCCAGGTCCTCAGGCTTGAGGAAGCTGGTTGTGATATCATCCGTAGCACCGTACCTGACTTAGAGGCAGCTGAAGCATTATCTAAAATCATACCCCAAATTCATATACCTATGGTAGCAGATATCCATTTCGATTATAGCTTAGCACTTAAGTCCATAGAGAATGGAGTAGCCAAATTACGAATCAATCCAGGCAACATTGGAAATAAGGAAAAGGTTAAAGCTGTAGTGCAAGCTGCTAAAGACAAGGGAATTCCCATTCGAATTGGGGTTAATTCAGGTTCTCTGCAAAGGGATATATTGCACAAATATGGTGGTGTATGCCCAGAGGCTTTGGTAGAAAGTGCTATGCGACATGTGGATATATTACGTGAATTGGATTTTCATGATATTGCTATTTCGGTGAAATCATCTGATGTTATGGAAATGATTGAGTGCTATCGACTGATATCAAAAAAGGTAGATTATCCACTGCATATTGGTGTAACGGAATCTGGTACTATTAGAAAAGGTACTATCAAATCTAGTGTAGGCATAGGAGCACTTTTGGCAGAAGGGATTGGCGACACGCTTCGGGTATCTCTTACTGGTGATCCCGTAGAAGAAGTTATAGTGGGTAAGGAAATTTTAAAATCATTGGGACATATAAAGGAAGGAATCGAGCTAATTTCTTGTCCTACCTGTGGACGTACGCAGTTAGATTTAATAAGGATTGCTCAGGAGGTAGAAGAACGACTAGCCTCTGTAAAAAAGCATATTAAGATTGCTGTTATGGGTTGTGCAGTGAACGGTCCTGGAGAAGCCAGACGAGCAGATATAGGTATAGCTGGAGGAAACGGAGAAGGCCTTATATTTAAAAAAGGCGAAATTATCCGGAAAGTAAAGGAAGAAGATCTAGTAGAAGAACTTATTAAAGAGGTTCAAGAAATTATAAAAAACTATTAAAAATAAATTTATGGGGGTTTCTATGGAACAATATGTACTTTCTCTAAACAGTGGCAGTTCATCATTAAAATTTAATCTTTTTCAAAGGATGGAAGACAAATCCTTAACATCTCAGCTAAGTGGAATTGTAGAAGAGGTGGGCAATGTAGACAGAAGTCTATTGAAATATGATGTGAACAATGTAAGACACAAGGTTCAGGTGCCAGTTCCTTCTCATAAGGAGGCCTTGGTTTTGTTATTCCAGGAACTTGAGAAAAACAATATACAAATGGATGCTATTTGTGGAGTAGGGCATAGAGTGGTTCATGGAGGCAGTAAGTATTCCGCAAGTGTACTAGTAAATGAGCAAGTAATACAAGCAATTCACGAACTTATACCTCTTGCACCTTTGCATAACGCTCCAAATCTAACGGGAATAGAAGAAGCTGTAAAACTTTTACCTGAGGCACCTCATGTAGCGGTATTTGACACAGCCTTCCATAGCACCATGCCGGAATCGGCTTTTCGTTATGCTATACCAAATGCCTGGTATCAGGAATATGGTGTCCGCAAATACGGTTTTCATGGGATTTCTCATTTGTTTGTAGCAAAACGAGCTGCACGTTTTTTGAATCTTCCATTTGATCAGTTCAGCGGTATTACTGTTCACCTTGGTAATGGATGCAGTATAACAAAAATAGAAAATGGAAAGTCAGTAGATACAAGCATGGGATTTACCCCTCTAGAGGGCTTGGTAATGGGTACTCGTACAGGAGACATTGATCCAGCTTTGATTTCTCATGTGGCTAACAGATTAGTGGAAGATAAAGGACTGGCTTTGGATGAAGCCTATGAAACAGTCATGCATGCTTTAAATAAGGAAAGTGGTTTGAAAGCCTTGTCAGGTGTATCAATGATGCAAGATATTCGACAAAGAGCTGTGGATGGTGATCTAGTTGCTGATGCAGCTTTATCCATATATTCATATCGTGTTGCCAAATATATAGGAGCCTACTGGGCTACACTACCAGAAGCTCATGCTATTGTTTTCACTGCAGGAGTTGGAGAAAATGAAGGCTATATCAGAGCAAGAATTCTTTCCTTCTTAAAGAATCTGAGCTTTGAAATTAAAGATGAGAATCAACTTCGAAAACAGGAAATGGTAATAGCCATAAGTAATAAAGTAGGAGATAGGCCTTTGAAAGTGCTAGTTATTCCTACAGATGAGGAAATTGTAATTGGATATGATACTTTGTTTATTGGTTGTATGAATCAAGATATTCCTGAATTGTATCCATTTGAAGTTTAGTAGATGATACGGGATGCGGGGTACGGGATGCATGCAGGGCAGATGACTCTGTCTGACTAGAGGAAATGGGATATGAGATGCGAGATAAGCACCAACCAGTAAAGGAAGTGTGTATATGCTAAATCGATTGATTATTATTTTACTCATAATTTTAGTGGTATTGGGACTAGGTTTATTAGCCATGGAGCTAATAGATCCTGTTAAGCAGTATGCAAATGACCCTACCACATCACCAGAGCTAGTAGACATAACTACAGAAGTTCCGGAGACTCCAAAACCCAATCCCTCAATATCACCTATTAAAAGTCCTAATCCCACTGTAGTGCCCACTCCAGAACCTACAGCAGAACCAGTGGAAATATTGATTTCTTTTGCTGGTGATGTCACCATAGGAACTGATGAAACCTTTACATATACAAATTCATTCCCAGATCGCTATGAAAGAGTAGGGAGGGATGACTCATACTTTTTTAAAGGGGTTAAACATCTTTTTGAAAATGATGATCTCACCTTAGTAAATCTGGAAACTACATTTACAACTTCTAAGAAGAAAGCAGATAAAAGATACCGTTTTAAAGCAGAACCTTCTATGGTAAATATTTTAACTGAAGGTAGCGTAGAAATGGTTAATATATCAAATAATCACATATATGACTACCTGGATATAGGTTTCCAAGAGACTTTACAGACATTGGAGCAGGCCGATATCCAGTATTCAGGAGAAGGGCATATAGCTTATTATGAAGCAAAAGGTATTACTATAGCCAGTATTGGTTATATTGCCTGGAATACAGAGATACAGGATTCTCTTGAAAAGGATATTGCAGAAGCTAGAGATAATGCGGATCTGGTTATTGTTTCCTTTCACTGGGGCGAAGAATCATCCAATTACCCAATTTCAGTACAGATGGATCTGGGAAGATTTTGCATAGATCAAGGGGTTGATATCGTTGTGGGGCATCACCCCCATGTTATGCAGGGGATAGATAAGTATAAAGGAAAATATATAGTATATAGTCTAGCTAATTTCTGTTTTGGAGGTCATGGTAATCCCAAGGATAAGGATACATTTATCTTTCAAGGTCGTTTTACTTTCCAAAATGGAGAGCTTATAAATAATGAGGGAATAGTCTATGCATGCAGCGTTTCTTCTCAAAGCAATATTAATGACTATCAACCGACACTACTTAAGGGAGAAGATCGTGAAAAAGTAATAAATCGTATTCTGGAATACAGCACAAAGCTAAAATACGGTATAACGAGCGAGGATGTTATATTTAGTGAGTAACTGGTTACTGTTCCCTGGGTCAATTAAAATAATAAATTATATTCCAGTCGCTGTTGCAATCGCGAATCAATCTAGAGCTCATCTCAGCTGAAAATTCTACACCTTCCAAACTCACTGCGTTCAGACAGTGAAGGTGCTTAACGCATTTTCTGCTGAGATTCGCTAAGATTGATAATCGTTCCTGCAAAGGCTCCTTCCATATAATTTATTATTTTGACGTGAACAGTAACAATAACTGCTAATTCACTTGTATTTTACAGTGTTTGACTGATATAATCCCCTACAGGAGGTGGCATCTATTGATTGACACAATACTTTTTGATCTGGACGGCACACTTTTACCAATGGACATGGACGAATTCACTAGAATTTATTTTGGTGAAATAGGAAAGGCCTTACAAGACCTAACGGAACCAGATAAGCTTATCACTTATGTTTGGGAAGGCACAAAAGCCATGCTAGGCAATGATGGTAATAAGACCAATAAACAAGTTTTTATGGAAACTTTTGGACAGTTAATTGGCGGTGATTTAGCAGTTTATGAACAACGCTTCGATGAGTTTTATGACGATGGATTCTTAAATGTACGTGAATATGTGGAACCCCATCCAGGGGTTAAGGATTTCATTGCTACATTGAAGAAGAAAGGTTATTCTCTAGTAATTGCAACTAACCCATTATTTCCTCGAAAGGCAGTACTACATCGCATTGAATGGGCAGAGCTTAATCCAGATGACTTTGACTACATAAGTTGTTATGAAGATAACACATACTGCAAGCCTCATGTTGAGTTTTATCAAGAGGTAATTAACAAAGTGAACAAAAATCCTGATCAATGTATGATGGTGGGAAATGATGTACAGGAGGATTTGGTTGCCTCCAAGCTAGGTATTCAAACCTATCTCATTACCGATCATATGCTGAACAGACATGATATCCCAATAGAGAGTAATTACCAAGGAAATTATGAGGATTTTGCTAAATTTGTAGAAGGCTTACCTGACCTAAGCTGATTCCTTTATACTCCTTACAATCCAATATCCGCCTTGTTTGTTGATTACTTCACAATTGCCAAAAACAGATTGGAGCTTTTCCATAGCAGATTTGGCTCCCTGCTTTTTTTGAATAACTAGATAAAGGGATCCGCCAGGTAAGAGATATTCCTTACTCTGCTCAAATAGAGTATATATGACATTTTTCCCGGTTCGGATAGGTGGATTGCTGACTATGGCATTAAAAGGACCATTTACCTGATCAAAACCGTCACTTATATAGGTGGCGGCATTTTTTATTTGATTTCTTTCAATATTTCTCTGAGTTATTTCTACTGCACGTTGGTTGATATCTATCATGGTGACCTGCGTTTCCGGATATAAGCCAGCTATGCTCAGACCAATCACACCGTACCCACTACCAAGATCCAAGATATTCCCGCTTAGCTCCGGTAATGATTTTATTAGAATTTCACTACCATAATCCACTTTGTTTTTGGAAAACACGCCAGCGTCCGTATATAGCTCAAGATAAAGCTTATCAATTACAAAATCAATGCTTCTAATATCATGAGGTGTTTGTGGATTATTAGTATAATAATGCTCCATTTTACTTACTGCTCCTTAGGAAAGATATTGTCTTAATGATTCCATTTCTTTTTCTGTAAGTTCCTTATATTCCCCAAGGGGAATGTTATCATCTAACTTAAGATTACCCATTGAAATACGTTTTAAAAATAGCACGCTTTTTCCCACAGCTTCAAACATTCGTTTTACCTGATGAAACTTACCTTCATATATGGTAACTAAAACCTTTGAGATATCTCCCGCTGCTAGTATATCCAACTCAGCTGGTAATGTAGTAAAATCGGATTCCAAAGGTATGCCTTGTTGGAAGGTTACTATATCATGTTCTACTACTTTACCAGACACCTCTGCATAATAAGTTTTTGGTACCTGTTTCTTAGGTGATAAAAGCTTGTGAGCCAGTTGTCCATCATTTGTAAGCAGTAATAAGCCTTCTGTGTCTTTATCAAGACGCCCAACAGGAAATAAACCAAACTTATTATATGGTTCATCTAGCAAATCTATTACAGTCTTGCTGTCCCTATCCCAAGTGGCAGAAATAAATCCTGGTGGCTTGTTCATCATAAGATAATGAAATTCTTTGTATTGTAGCCTTTTTCCATTCACTAGCAAATCTTCTTCATCTATGTCCACAAGAAAACCAGGGTCTTTCACAATTTCATTAGACACCAACACGGCACCTGATTTAATTAGGGACTTTACTTCCTTGCGGCTGCCAAATCCCGAATTGGCTAATATTTTATCTAATCTCATTTTTTTCATAAAATTACTTTCACTCCAATTGGAAATTACTCTGCAACTAGGACTGAGTCCATTATACTACAAAATACTCAATATATCCAAGGCAATGGCTTCTATACCAGAGATGCGAAATTCATTAAGGTTACAGTTCACTTGGAAGTAAAATAATAAATATATTCCAGTCGCTGTTGCACTCACGAATCAAACTAAAGCTCATCTCAGCAGAAAATACTACACCTTCCAAACTCACTGCGTTCAGACAGTGAAAGGTGCTTAACGCATTTTCTGCTGATATTCGC
>JAAZEK010000212.1 GCA_012512335.1 Clostridiales bacterium
ATGGTAGCTTTTTTAGTATGTGTCATCGTTACCACCCCTCTGAACTGTAACCTTCCAAGAACTAACTGAATTATGATTCCAATATTGTTTGACAAAGTATCTGAGAATGCTATAATTAAAACAGTTAGGAATGGTATCGTTAATGATGTAAACGCTTACATACAATAATCTTATTACCATTACACTTATTTTAATCATCTAGAATTTATACAGTCTGAGAGGAGGAAACTACAATGAACAAAGTAAGAATAGGCGTTATCGGAATCGGTAATATGGGATCTAGCCATGCACTTTATATTAAGCAAGGAGACATTCCCAATGCAGAAGTTACAGCTGTATGTGATACGAATCCGGATCGTCTAAAGTGGGCAAAGGAAAATCTAGGAGAAGATATTCAAGTTTTTGACAATGCTGAGGCGTTTTTTGCTTCTAAGGCTATGGATGCTGTTATGGTTGCTACCCCTCATTACGCCCATCCATCACTGGCTATTGAATCCCTACAAAAGGGATACCATACTCTAATTGAAAAGCCAGCTGGGGTTTATACCCGTCAGGTTAGGGAAATGAATGAGGTTGCAGAGAAGAGTGATAAGGTATTTGGAATTATGTTCAACCAACGTACCAACCCTCTGTATCAAAAGGTTAAGGATTTAGTTGAATCTGGTGAACTAGGTGATATTAAGAGAACCATTTGGATAATCACAAATTGGTATCGTTCTCAAAGCTATTATGATTCAGGCGGTTGGAGAGCCACATGGGCAGGAGAAGGCGGAGGTGTGCTTCTCAATCAAGACCCTCATCAGTTGGATCTCTGGCAATGGATGTGTGGAATGCCAAATAGAGTACGTACTTTCATGTCTTTTGGTAAGTATCACGACATCGAAGTTGAAGATGATGTAACAGCTTATGTTGAGTATGAAAATGGGGCAACTGGTCTATTTGTTACCTCCACAGGGGAAGCACCAGGCACCAATCGTTTTGAAATATCAGCTGACCGTGGTAAACTGGTTATAGAAGACAACAAGCTTACATTCTGGAGGCTAAGAATTCCGGAGCGTCAGTTTAATGCGGAAACTAAAACTGGTTTTGGATCACCTGAATGCTGGAAATGTGATATTCCAGTTATAGGAGAAGGAAAAGCCCATAAAGGTATTACTGAAGATTGGGTAAATGCTATCTTGAAGGGGACGCCACTGTTAGCACCTGGTATTGAAGGAATCAACGGCTTACAGCTTTCAAATGCCATGCACCTATCAGCATGGACTGATTCCTGGATAGATATTCCTGTCAATGAAGATCTATTTTATGAAAAGCTCCAAGAAAAGATTGCAAATTCAACCTATAAAAAATCTACAGAAGGTAAAACCTTAGACGTAAAAGGAACATTCTAATTAGAAGAAAGAGGTGTCTTAGATGAATTATCCTAAAATAGCAGCTCAAATGTATACCATTAGAGATTTTTGTAAAACTCCTGAAGATATTCACGAAAGCTTGAAAAAGCTTAAAGAGATAGGTTATGATGCTGTTCAGGTTTCGGGAATTGGACCTATCGAGCACCAGGAACTAAAGGATATGGTAGATGAAGTTGGTCTTACCATTTGTGTAACCCATATCAGCTTTGACAAGCTTGTAGAGGATCCCGATAGCATTATAGAACAACATAAGATTTGGGACTGTAAGTATGTTGGAGTTGGTGGCATGCCTGCAAAATATCGAGTAAGCAAAGAAGGTTTTGTATCCTTTGCTAAGGATGGATCAAAGTCTGCGCGTATTTTAGCAGATAATGGACTTCAGTTTGTTTATCACAATCACAGCTTTGAGTTCCAAAGATTTGATGATGTAATTGGAATGGAAGTTTTACTACAAGAAAGTGATCCAGAAGTATTTCAGTTTGAACTAGATACTTATTGGGTGCAACATGGTGGCGCTGACCCTATTCAATGGATTAACAAGGTCGATGGTCGCATGGATATAGTTCACTTTAAAGACATGGCCATAGATGCAAGCGAAGGACAAACGCAGATTATGGCAGAGGTAGGCGAAGGAAACCTTAACTGGAAGGGCATCACAGAAGCCTGTGCCAATAATGGTGTAAAATGGGCAGCAGTTGAGCAGGATATTTGCCAACGAGATCCTTTTGAAAGCTTGGCAATAAGTAGACGAAATCTAAAGAAGATGGGGCTGTAATATATGATTGAAGCCATTGGGTTATTGTTCACTGGTAATTAAAATAATAAATATATTCCAGTTATTTATTATTTTGGATGTGAACAATAACGTAGTTGGCTTCAATCAAAGAAGTAAGAAGTAAGTTATGAAAAAAAGCAATGGGGTTAAACTCCATTGCTTTTTTAAATTTAAAATATAAGAAGGAATAAAGCCCATCTATAGAGAAGTAGTATAATATCAAGCTCACAATCGATTGCATGGAGGTAGATAATATGTCAAAGCACGAAAAGTTTACTATGAAAAGCTTGGAAGAATTCCGAAACAAGCTAGAAGAAACAGAAAGCAAGCTCCCATTAAATGAAGACCTAAGTGTTCTGTTACAACCTTTAAAAGTTGGTGACAAAACCGTACCCAATAGAATGGCCATACATCCCATGGAGGGCTGTGACGGAGAAGAAGACGGTTCTCCAAGTGATTTAGTCTTTCGTCGCTACGAACGATTTGCCAAAGGTGGTGCTGGCTTACTGTGGGTTGAGGCTACTGCAGTAAGTGAAGACGGTAGAGCAAATCCCAGACAACTATCAATTAATAAGCAAACACTGGATGGCTTCAAACGATTATCTGAAAAAATCCAGCAAGACGCCTCTCCAGTTTCTAACGGGGACAGTTCTCAAAAATTAAAGCCTTATACAGTTATTCAACTAACCCATTCAGGGCGGTACAGCCGTCCGTCAGCTAAACCTGCTCCAATTGTAGCAGTTAGAAATCCCTATTTGGATGTAGAAGGAGTAGACTATAAGATTATAAGCGATTCTGAACTAGAACAGCTGGAAGACCAGTTCGTAGAAGCCGCTTTCTTAGCTAAAGAAGCAGGCTTTGATGCTGTTGATGTTAAGGCATGTCACCGATATTTGAATTCTGAGCTTTTGTCAGCCTTCACCAGGGAAGGACGATATGGTGGTTCCTTTGAGAATCGAACTCGCTTTTTAATTAATACTGTAGAAAAAATTCGGGATCGAGTAGGAGATGACTTAGATATAGCAGTTAGAATGAATGCGTATGATGCTATTCCACATCCTTATGGTTGGGGTGTCAGCCAGGATGACCATCATATTCCAGACTTAACAGAGCCCAAACAATTAATGAAAATGCTGTGGGACAGAGGAGTTAAGATAGTAAATGTTACTATTGGAAACCCCTATTATAATCCACACGTTAACCGTCCCTACGACACTGGCTTCTACACTCCGCCGGAACATCCGCTAGTAGGAGCAGAACGAATTATGAGAATCGGAAAAGAACTACAGGAAGCCGCTCCAGAGATGATGGTCATTGGTACTGGCTTTAGTTGGTTGCGTGAATATGGTCCGTTGGTAGCTGCTGGCGCACTAGAAAATGATTGGTTTAAGATGGCTGGCTTTGGAAGGCAAGCATTTGCTTATCCTGACTTCCCAATTGATATTAAGAATGAAGGTAGCATGATAGCTTCTAAGAGCTGTATAGCCTGTGGTAAGTGCTCTGAAATAATGAGATATGGCGGAAAATCTGGTTGCGTCATAAAGGACAGTAAGGTTTATGTTCCTTTATACCAAGAGTGCAAAAAAGGCAAGCCAAACCTCGTCAGTAAGCATCTTGCAGAGCATGTATAAAGAAAATAATGGCAAGGTAACCATTAAGGAAGTAGCTAAGCTGGCAGGAGTAAGCTCCAGCACTGTATCTCGCGCCTTAAGTGGGAAAATTCCAGTAGATGATAAAACTAAAGACAGGGTGTTGGAAGCTGTTAAAGAATTAAACTATCAACCCAATGCTCTGGCTAAAGGCTTGAAGGAAGGCAGAACCAACACTATTGGCCTTATTGTACCTAATATCTGCAATCCAGTTTTCCCTCTAGTTTCCAGAGGAGTTGAGGATGCAGCGAAGAAACGTGGGTATTCTTTAGTACTATGCAACACCGATGAAGATCCCGTTACAGAAAAAGAAGCTATTCAAAAGCTTCGAAAGCAGTGGGTAGATGGGATCCTGTTGGCTACTTCTGGTAGGGAAAAAAGCCATGTTGAAGAATTGAATGAATCCGGTCTTCCCATGGTACTTTTAATTCGAAAGCTTGCCGATGATATGGATTCAGTAGTGGTTAACAATACAA
>JAAZEK010000213.1 GCA_012512335.1 Clostridiales bacterium
GTCTTTTATATACTTAAGTGCTGTACCTCCGCCACGGAAATCGTTATCATCCATGTGTGCACCAATCATCAGGACTTTTAGTTTCTTTGTCATACTAAATTCTCCTTTTTTGTAAATTTACTGGATATTAGCTGAAGCTCGGGAACGGTTGGACCGCTTAAAAAAATGTTGTCATAGTAATTAATCATATGTTGTTGTTAATTTTGATCCTATCCTTATTTACATTATACTGTTGTTTCTATGTGAAAGCAATTGATTTTGCTGGTGAAGTAGTGAGTTTGGAAGGTGTAGTATTTTCAGTTGAGATGAGCTCTAGATTGACTTCACATTTAAAAAAGGTATCTTTGAAACTGGGGCGAAATAATAGATATTGTAACAAATTATAAAATTGGAGCTGATATTCAATGATTCATGATTGTCATGTGCATATGATGAGAGAACAGGCGAACCACATTGCTTCAAAGGATGAAATGATTGAACACGGAATCGGTGGGGGCCAACTAATCTCATACCCACCAGATAGCTTTTCATTATTCTATGGTGAGGCATATGAGGCACAAGAGCGTTTAGATAAGTTGTTTGAAGCAATTGACAAGGTCCCATTATTTTACCCTCTTTACTGGATTGATCCAACTGAAGATGACTGCATAGCGCAAGCTGAGCAAGCTGTTAAAATGGGTGTAGTCGGATTTAAAATAATATGTACACACTTTTATCCTGGTGATGAGAGAGTTCTTGATTTTGCTAGGTTCTGTGTAGAAAAAGAGAAACCAATATTCTTCCACTCAGGCATTTTATACGATGGAAAAGTATCCTCTAAATACAGTAACCCTATAGGCTTTGAGGATCTGATCCAGATTAATGGCTTAAAGTTTTCTCTTGCACATATTTCTTGGCCATGGGTGGACCAGTGTATAGCGCTATTTGGTAAGTTTAACAATACAGCTGCCAGACGAGATGATTTCAAGACAGAAATGTATATTGACATTACTCCAGGTACACCTGCATGCTACCGCCAGGATTCACTTTACAAATTACTAAGTTTCAGTGGGTTTGACACCAAAAAAGTAATGTTTGGTTCTGATGCCCGTTTCTTAAACTACTATCCCGAGGCAGTAAGTAAAACTGCAAAAAATGATGATGAGATAATGGCTGGCCTAGGTATGACTGAACAACAGAGAGAAAATGTGTTGAAAAATAATATGCTTAGATTTATAGGGAAAATTAATGAAGCATGAGAACCGTCCCCGTGCTTCACTGGGAGTGAATTATCGTTAATTTTAATTTGAGAAGGCTCTTATGGGTTTTACCAATAGCCTGGATGGGAGTTATATTCTATTTCTCCCATCAACCAGGTTTAGAATCAGCACATGTGAGTGGTTGGATGACAAGGATAGTTGACAGTATCGCTCAAGCGTTTAATATAAATACATCAGAAGTGAACTTGCACCTATTGGTACGCAAAGGGGCTCATTTAACGGAGTATGCAATTTTGGGCATCTTCTTGTTTGTAGCCCTGTATTTCACTCGTGGAAGCTTACTTTCATCTTCCATTACAGCTTTTATAATAGGAGCAGCTTACGGAGTTTTCGATGAGCTCCATCAATATTATATACCAGGTCGAAGCTGCCAAATATCGGATATGATGATAGATGCCAGCGGAGTTCTATTATCTGTTTTATTATGCAGTCTCTATTTTGTTTTAAGGCGGTTTTCAGTGTTACTCCGTGGGAGGAACAAATAAGCTATCAAATCTCAAAAAACTTTAAATTGGGAAGACGCAATTATGATTAGGGGAGATGGGAAAAATGGAAGAGAAGATCAAAGCATTCATTATAAATTATATGAAGTCAGATAAGAACACAATGAAGCTTATAGATAAACCAGCCTTTTCCGAGCCTGCTGTAGGCTTTAGCCATGGAGATGATGAGCTCTACAGCTTCTATAAACAGCATATCGACCCTGATTTCTATAAGCTACCGTCTGAGTGGCTTGAGGAGGCTTATGGTCATCCATTCAGTGACAAGAATATAAGTGTCATCAGCTGGGTTTTGCCTCATACAGATGATACAAAAAAATTATGTCGAGAACAGACTGATTGTCCCGTAATGGAATGGCAGATGGCCCGGGTCTATGGAGAAGAATGCAACAAAAATCTTGCTAAGGCATTGGAAGGATACTTTAATGAACTAGGCTACGAAGCTGTAGCTCCTATGTGTAGCGACAAGTTCTCATGGGGAGATTCAGAACAGTTTTATTTGGTGTCTAATTGGTCTGAGCGTCACACAGCTTATATTTCAGGTCTTGGCACCTTCGGTTTATGTGATGGATTAATTTCGGTTAAAGGTAAAGCAGTCCGATATGGATCGATAATTGTCAACTACCGTTTGGAGAAAACGAAGCGAAATTACAGCAGATACAACGAATATTGTATGTCCAAGGATGGCTGCACAGCTTGTATACGCAGATGTCCTGCTGATGCAATTACAAGTGCAGGTCATGACAAAAAGAAATGCGTTCAGTACCACAAAGAGGTCATTGCAAAGGTCTGCCATGATCGTTATGGTTATGATGGATATTCAGTTTGTGGACTATGTCAGACTGGGGTTCCCTGTGAGTCAAATATACCAGAAGGAATAGGGCAGAGATAAAGATAACGAGTATGACGAGGATAAGAATAAGGATAAGGAGCATGAATCTAAATTATGATATACACCGTAACATTTAATCCTGCACTAGATAAAACAGTAACCATAGAGAATTTTACTTTGAATGAAGTGAATCGGGTACTGTCAGTCAGAAAAGATGCAGGCGGTAAGGGCATTAATGTATCCAAAATGTTGAATAAGCTGGGCGAGAAATCCTGCGCCATGGGTTTTTTAGGCTTGGATACTGGAGAATACATAGAAAAGGAATTAAAACAGGAAGGCATCCAGACTTGCTTTGTACATACCGATGTAGAAA
>JAAZEK010000214.1 GCA_012512335.1 Clostridiales bacterium
AATGGCTATGGGAAGTGGTGGCCTAATAGGATTAGGTCTGGGTCAAGGAACCCCATATATCATTCCTGCATCCCGTACAGATTTTATATTTGCTGCTATCTGTGAAGAGTTTGGCATACTGATAGGTGGCATGATTATTGGATTTTATGTACTTATCTTGATACGTGGTATGCAAAAGGCTTTTAAAGCGAAAGAATCTTCGGATATGCTGTTAGCATGTGGAAGTACAATATCTTTAGTTATTCAAGCCTTCATCATTATTGGTGGAGTGGTAAAAATGATTCCCTTGACAGGAATCACCCTACCTTTTGTAAGCTATGGGGGAAGCTCTATGGTAGTTAGTTTCATTATATTAGGCTTGATACAAAGTACTAGTATTAAGAACTATAAAGCTGAATTGGAAGAGGAAGGATACAGTGAATTTCAAGATTCTGATGAAAATGATTATATTGATCAGAATAATTATTTTGAAGAAGATGATTTACTTGAAGTTGAGAATGATAAATTAGATGAGGAGCCAATAAAATGATGCATTTAAAGCGTAATATAAAACGAGCACTTATCATATTGCTAGCTTTATTTCTTCTTTTATCAGTTTATTTCTACTATAACCTATCTCTATATAGTGAAAGATGGTTTTCAAATCCCAATAACACCAGGGTTAGGGTTGATATGGTTAATCCGGAGATTATTCCAGGTAGCATAATGGATCGTAATAGGAATGTGCTGGTAGATACCAAAACATCCACTAGTAAAGACGGTACAACTAGCTATTACCGAGACTATAATAAGAATAGTAAATATGCAGCTCATGTCGTAGGCTCTAAAAAATACGGCATAGGTGGCGAAGCACTTTATATACGATATCTGCTAGGTTATGATAATAATTTAATTGAGAGGATTTATCAAAAAGCATTTTTGGATCAGGAGCAAGGTAATAATGTAATTTTAACAATCGATATGGATTTGCAGAAATACATTAGTGAGAATATGGGGGATGAGAAGGGGAGTGTAGTGGTAATGAATCCACAAAGTGGTGAGATTTTAGCTATGGTAAGTCAGCCTTCTTTTGATCCTTCTGCTGTCAATGAAGAACCAGAAGACGAAAGCCTGGTAAATAGAGCATCTTACGGAATGTATCCTCCTGGCTCAATTATGAAGATTGTAACTACGGCAGCTGCTCTTGAGGTTAATGAAGATATAGGGGACTATACCTTAGAATGTAAAGGAAAAACAGATATAGGCGGTGTACCTATCACTTGCTATGGTGAAAAAGCTCATGGGGAAGTAAATTTATCCAAAGCCATGGAAGTATCCTGCAATGCCTATTTTGCTCAGTTAGCCCATGATATTGGTTGGAAGCAGCTAAAAAAAACTGGAGAAGCATTTGGATTTAATGAAGATTTTCTCTTCTCCGATATTAGAATGTCCAAAAGTCAGCTTCCTATAAGTCGGCGAACAAGTTTAGAAGAGCTTGCGTGGTCTTCAGTAGGCCAAGCTAAGGTTACTGTTACTCCATTACATATGGCAATGTTGGCGTCTACCATTGCTAATGGTGGTGTCATGCAAGAACCTAGGTTAGTCTATGGAATCGAGGGCCGAACAGGAAGAATACAGATCCAAAGCGGTTCAAAACTAGCCACACCTATATCAGCAGAAATAGCTGAAGTTTTAAAGGACATCATGGTTGATGTTGTGGAGAACGGAACTGGTAGCAAAGCAAAATCCAAAGCTATGCTCGTAGCCGGAAAAACAGGTACAGCTGAGGTGGCTTCGGATAAAAAACCTCATTCATGGTTCATTGGCTTTGCACCGGCTGATAAGCCTACTTTAGCTATAGCTGTTATTCTTGAAAATGCAGGTACTGGAAGCGGTAATGCAGCACCTTTGGCTGGGAAAATCCTAAGAAAAGCTAGTGAGTTGGGTTATTGATTGCGAAATATCATAATTTTTTATACAATATAAAAGTAGGCAGAAAAAATCCGAGCCAATTGCTTAAAACTTACTGAGAGTTTTAAGTGTTGCATACAAGGGATTAAAATAGATAAATACCAAGAGAGGTTTAGTTAATTGAATAGGGATTTGGAAACCAAGTTAATAAATTTACCGGATCAACCCGGTGTATATATAATGAAGAATAAGGATGACAAGATCATCTATGTTGGGAAGGCTATATCCTTAAGAAATAGAGTTAGGCAATACTTCCGCTCCACTGGTCATTTTGGCAAGGTAGGGGCTATGGTATCCAATATAGAGGATTTTGAATATATTATTACAGATACAGAAGTAGAAGCTCTAATTTTAGAGTCCAATCTCATAAAGAAGCATCGGCCAAAATATAATATTCTTTTAAAAGATGACAA
>JAAZEK010000215.1 GCA_012512335.1 Clostridiales bacterium
CTTCGAAATGATATTGTAGATTTGTTATCTACGCGCAGGCAAAATCGAAGAACTAGAAGAAATCGTCTTCGATATCGGGAAGCAAGATTTTTGAACCGTACCTCATCAAAAAAAGAGGGATGTCTAGCGCCATCAGTACAACATAAGGTTAATAGCCACCTTAAAGTAATTGCTAATGTATTCAATATATTGCCAATATCAAAGATAGTTATTGAAACTGCCAGCTTTGATATCCAAAAGATTAGAAACCCACAAGTCAGTGGAACGGAATACCAGCAAGGAGATCAGTTTGGATTTTGGAATGTTAGGGAATATGTTCTTTGGCGTGACGGTCACAGTTGTCAGCATTGTCATGGCAAGTCTAAGGATAAAGTGTTAAATGTACATCACAAGGAAAGTCGCAAAACAGGCGGTGACTCTCCAAGAAACTTAATAACTCTATGTAAGATCTGTCACGATTCATATCATGTTGGGAAGCTAGAACTAAAACTTAAAAGAGATAATACTTTCCGAGACGCTGCTTTTATGGGTATTATGCGATGGTCAGTTTACAATAGATTAAAAGAAATCTACTCTAATGTGTCGATGACATATGGATACATAACTAAGAATAATCGCATAGCACATAATATTGAGAAAACACACAATGCTGATGCATTCTGTATTACAGGCAACTTAGATGCTAAGCGTAGTAATGTGGTTTACTATCAAGTATTCAAGAGAAAGCATAATCGTCAGATACACAAAGCTAACTTCTTGAAGGGTGGAAGAAAGAAATTAAATCAAGCTCCTTACGAGGTTAAGGGTTTTTGCCTCTTTGATAAAGTGCTATTTCAAGGAGAAGAATGTTTTATATTTGGTAGAAGAACAAGTGGTTATTTTGATTTACGCAAATTGGATGGTACAGTAATTCATAGAAGTGCTAATTACAAGAATTTAAAGTTATTGGAAAAACAAAATACATTAGTAGTAGAAAGAAAGGTGGCGTAGAAGGAGTTCTCCTCCCACGACTAAAGTCACGGGTCTCCGAACTCTGAAGTTTATGAAGAACAACTGAGCATTCTTAGAGAATTGAACTGTGATTTCGCTCAAGGCTTCTATTATTCAAAAGCTTTACCACCAGATGAGTTTGAGGAGTATTATGCTGCCGCCTTATGATTAAGAGGAACTACCGAAAGCAGTTAATCATTTCGCTTTGTACAATTGGCAAATAAGCCTCAACGGGTACTACAAATTGGGTCTGATTACACTGTTTCATCTATATCAGCAATAGGTTGAACAAAACTCCAAGTTTCTCCCCCAACTTTAACTGCCGTAAATAGACACGATACATTAGTATCATCAATTAAAAGCTGAGGTCGTTCTCTTCTATCTGCTTGTATAACTGTTCCATCTTCCCAGATAAGTTCATGATCATATGCCAAAACTGGGGTATTGGTTTCCCAATGAACTCCATCCATTGAAATTAAATGTGCACCATAACGAACATTCCCAGTTAACCCCCCTATATTATCCTCAATGAGCATTTCATAACGATCACTAACCTTGAACATAAATGGATCCTCCAACATAATACCTGGAAACACGTTGGTGTTTACTATCTTATATTCTAAGTCATAAGCTTTTGCCTTTGCGATCATTAATTTTAGATTTCCATCACGAAATGCTATTAGTATAGATTTATCTTTTTCTACTATAACAGAAGGATTATTAGAATTTAGTGGGAGATTGATAGGGTTATCCGATCTCTCCCAATCACCGTTTAGGTTATTAGAGCGTGCATATCCAATTGCTCTCTTATTAACGCTACCATCAACAGAACCGATATAAAACAATACATATTCATCATCGATTTTGATGATATGGGGATTATGAGCCATTTTACTGTCCCAATATCCTCTCTCCCTTTCCCCAATAATAACCTTTTCAAAAATAAACGGTTTGTCAAGACTATCCGAAATAGCAAGTACTATTTCTGAGTAATGCATATAACCATCTGGGAATCCTGTACTTTTAGGCCATCGGGATGCGAATAAATAATACCTTCCATCATCGCCTTTTATCGGCGAAGCGCACCATACATAGTAACCTTCCATCTTAAAACCCGAATTCTTTTTCGCTGGTAATAGTTTTTTATAAAATGTCATTCTTACTATACCTCCCTATAGTTTGTCATCTAATAAAATTATCGGTATAACTACTGCCAAACACGCAGCAGTCATAATTAAGAAAGCACTAATGACTTCCTTGTAATTTCTCTCTAGCATCGTTCCTAGCCCACATCCTTGAAAATATTTCATCATGCAACACTTGTATCCGTAGAATTTACTATTTCATCCGCCTCAACGAACTAAATTCTATGTTCTCTAGATTTTTCATTCTATCCAAGTACAGCATCATATTATCATCATCACTATGGTTATATACATATCCAAAATGCTTGCCTACCTCAGACGATACAATACGGAAAAGTTCACATGCTATAAAAATCGCATCCCAAATATTCTCCCAGTTTGAGTAGGTATTAACATACGACTCATATAAATCAGGCGACAGATATTGCTTAAAATACTTCCCCCACATACCAACTGAAACAGAAAAATCCGTATTAATACCAATATGCCATTCAAGCATTTTATCAAGCTCTACATGCACTATCTCATTATACATTCTCATTGCATAAGATAGTTGGTCACGGACAATACCTTTTGCGACATTATTTAGACACCACCAGAACTCATTACAGCACCCATCATATTGGGCTTGAGTTGGCTTTTTAATCCTATATCCTTTATCATTTGACTGCGGGATAGATGGGAGAATGTTATCCTTATCTAAAAGCGGTACGGTCAAGCTGTCTATTGTATATAATTCACCCATCACTTCTTTTGTTTGTATTGTTAGGTCAATTCGATTGCCATCTTTAAAAAGAATCAACCAAGCATAAGACCGGCTATAATCAGCCTTTTGCCCCCAGGCAAGGTCATTTGAATCAGGTTCCTGAACCATAGCGATATCCCCAAACAATTTGATCCAACCCTTGTCATTTATAAATGAATCTGTTTCAGTTACTACAAAGACAATATCAAAATCTTGATACTTATCCTTCTTGATATTCGGATTTGCCCTCGACCCATTAATATAGACCGCACGAATACGCTCATCCTTTTTTGCGATTTGTAGTATTAAATCATACATCTCTTGCTCAGGCCGCATTAGTTTATCCTCCGTAAATTTGCTTTGCTCATGGTTCCTCCTAAACTACACTCTATTTAGAATCCTTAAATAATTATCCAATGAAATGCTGTTTTATACATGAATTATATACAAGTCTAATTACTAGAGTTTGATTCCTTAAATTTCATACCTTTTGCAAGAAGGTAAATCATATACTGATTTAAACTAATTCCCTCTTTTTTTGCCTCATCAATTAACTCTTTATGCATGATTCTCGGTACCCTGACAGTAATTCTACCTTTATAGTTATCCATGTGTGAATTTGGCTCTGGTATATCTTTGCCTAGATCAATAGCATTCTCTATCCATGATATACGAGCATCTTCACCCATGCTTATTACCTCTTCTAAAGTATCTCCATCACTCATACAACCAGGCAAATCCGGATAAGTAATAAAATATCCCCCACCATCCTCTATTGAAAGTTTTTCTATTTTATAAGGATATTCTACCATTAAATTCTCTTCAAGCTTACTCATTCATTTCATCTCCTAGTCATCCAATTTATCTAACAAATGTAAATTATCAAATGTGAAATATGATTTTATTCTACAACTCAGGATTTGCAAACAACCCAACACCCAAAAGCATAAACAACAGAGTAACGCACAAATTAATAACAATTGCTACAAAAAATCCTAATACAAAACTCTCTGTGATACCGATTATAATTGCAGTTGGAGTGACTACAAGGGCTATGATGATAAACATAAGAAAAACCCTAAAAAATATTCGTAGGAAGTTTCCATGTATTCGGCCATAAATACGCCGTAGAAAAACATCATAGTAAATAAATGCGCTACCTAGAGTAACATAGACTGCTATCACTGACAGAATTATCATGGGATTTACCTTAAGTATTGCACCGGTAATTCCAAATACCAGTATGCCCTCCACCAACAGCTTAATCACTTCTGGTAGTGTTGTTGCAAACATTTTATTAAATGGCGCAGCGGGTATGAGGTAGATATAGTGCTTAGTTAACTCGCCTTCCCAAGTTCCGACCATAGACAAAATCATCATCATATAAGCACAGATTCCCAGTAAGATAGTTAATATAATAGTGTTTTCAAGTGGTATTGCATATGATGCAATGATACCAGCCCCAAGAAAAACAAAAGATCTAAGGCTTACTAACCAAATACCAGTCTTTTTCTTTTCCAGCATTTGTTTCTGATAAATTGCTTTGCTTCCTTCCATAGTAAACTGAAA
>JAAZEK010000216.1 GCA_012512335.1 Clostridiales bacterium
AAACTGCTAAAAATACAGGATGCACAGTTAGAGGTGTATGCGGTAAGAATGAAGTGGTTGCAAATTTACAGGACTTATTGATTTATACCCTGAAAGGAATCTCCAATATCGTTGTGGAAGGAAAGCTGGAGTTTGCCAATATTAAGGATGTCAACCATGAAATGCTAAATAGTCTTTTTATGACCATAACTAATGCTAACTTTGATGAGGATGCAATTGAAAAGCAAATTGTAAAAATGCTTTCCATTAGAGATGAGCTAAAAGAATCTCTATCAGCTGATAGCTATCACGATGCTGCTGTCTTTACTGTAGATTCCAGAAACTCTATGCTGGAAAAAGCTGCTAAAGTCGGTGTCCTTGCCACAGAAAATGAAGATGTACGTTCCCTACGAGAGCTAATTACCTACGGTTTAAAGGGTATGGCTGCTTATGGTGAGCATGCATTTAATATTGGAAAAGAAGATGAAGAAATTTATTCTTTCATTTACGAAGCTCTTGCAGCTACTTTAGATGACTCTCTTTCTGCTGATGATCTTGTAGCACTTACTCTGAAAACAGGGGAATACGGTGTTAAGGTTATGGCACTTCTTGATGATGCCAACACTTCGCAATATGGAAATCCCGAGCTTACAGAGGTTAATATTGGCGTTAGAGAAAACCCTGCAATCCTAATCTCTGGCCATGATTTAACAGACCTGGAGCAATTGCTGAAGCAGACCGAAGGAACTGGTGTTGATGTATATACTCATAGTGAGATGCTACCTGCTCACTACTATCCAGCATTTAAAAAGTATGATCATTTTGTTGGAAACTACGGAAATGCATGGTGGGAGCAAACAACAGAATTTGAATCCTTTAGAGGCCCTATCTTGTTTACCACAAACTGCATTGTTCCTCCAAGAAAGGAAGAAATTAGAGACAGAATTTTCACCACTGGTTCTTCAGGATATCCAGGATGTGTCCACATAGAAGCTGATGAAAATGGCAATAAAGACTTTTCTGAAATCATCGCTTTAGCAAAAAAACTACCAGCTCCAGAGGAAATTGAAACTGGAACAATCGTAGGTGGATTTGCTCATAATCAGGTTTTGGCATTGGCAGATAAGGTAGTTGATGCTGTTAAGTCTGGTGCTATTAAGAGGTTCTTTGTTATGGCTGGTTGTGATGGTAGAATGAAATCCAGAAGCTATTACACTGAATTTGCTGAACAGCTACCGAAAGATACAGTTATCATGACAGCTGGTTGTGCTAAGTATCGTTACAACAAGCTTCCACTTGGAGATATTGGAGGCATACCGAGAGTGTTGGATGCTGGTCAGTGTAACGATTCCTATTCATTAGCAGTAATTGCACTGAAGCTGAAGGAAGTATTCGAGCTAGATGATATAAACGATCTACCTATAAGCTTCAATATTGCATGGTACGAACAAAAGGCAGTCATCGTCCTACTTGCATTACTCTCTCTAGGTGTGAAAAACATCCATTTAGGGCCAACCCTACCAGGTTTCTTATCCCCAAATGTAGCTAATGTTCTTGTTGAGAACTTTGGTATTGCTGGTATCGGTACTGTAGAAGACGACATCGAGCTTTTCATGGCTCAATAATGTAATTATCTATTATCCCGTCAGTGTATTTACTGGCGGGATTTTTGCTAGTCAAGGAAAAGTGCCTTATTAACAAAAGTGCTTTTGATTTGAGTTAAAGTATATGTGGTATAGAGTATAGAAGAACCTATGAGAATCAGTAAAATATAGAAGTTTAAAAATATGGGGGTTACATGAACAAACAATTTGCGATTTTTATCGACATCGACGGTACCTTGTATAGTGATTTAGGTATTCCACAGGAAAACATCGACGTTATACGTGAAGTTAGAGAAGCTAAGCATTATGTTTTTGTCAATACAGGGAGATCTTATGCTCACATTCCCGATGTAGTGTTTGATACCGTTCCTCTAGACGGGGCTGTATCTGCTTTAGGCGCATATGCTCGGTTTAGGGATGATGTATTGCATAATTCCCACTTTAGTCGTGATCAGCTTAGGGTGGTTTCAGAGCATTTTCTATCAGAAGGAAGAACCTGCTTCATAGAGGGTGATGAGAAGGTATTTGTTATCCATCGAAAGCATAATCATCATAAGGACATGATACCAATAAATTCCTCTGATGATTTCGACAAGTTATATCAGGATAGTAATGTGCATATTTTTCTCACTAGGGGCATGATGACCGACAAGGAGAGAGAACTGTTCCAGGATGATTTTTTGTATATCGAACATGAAAACTATTTTGAATGCGCCCTTAAAGGAAACAGTAAATCT
This sequence comes from Clostridiales bacterium, assembly GCA_012512335.1. Taxonomy (GTDB): domain Bacteria; phylum Bacillota; class Clostridia; order Caldicoprobacterales; family DTU083; genus UBA5454. The sequence goes on from JAAZEK010000216.1 coordinate 2,321, forward strand.
CGCGGAATGGAGATTATTGCGAATCATTTAGGTTTGCCTTTAGAGAACTGTATTGCTATGGGAGACAGCTTAAATGATATGGATATGATGAAGCATGCTGGAATTAGCATAGCCATGGATAATGCATTAGATGAAGTAAAGGAAATAAGCGACTTTGTAACCAAATCAGTGGATGAAGCAGGGGTTGCACATGCCTTGAGGAAATATGTTCTCAATAAGCTTTAGAAGTTCTCTTGATTTCAATCAGTGCAAATCCTTATTTGAGGTTTTCGATAGGATGATAGCGTTTATTATATAGCTAAGAAAATCTAGGGAAGGAGCCCTTATTTGATTATGTCTAAAAAAGTAATTCCTATTATTGGAAATATTACATTTGCCTTAACCATAATTTTGGGAGCTTATATCCTCATTAGCACTTACTTGGTGAGAAGCTCACTGCCAGCTGGAGTTTGCCCTATAGATAATAATCGTATGCTAATTTATATTACCATTGGCTTGGGCATTATTACATTTGTGTTGTCGTTTTTTGATAAGAAGGAAGCAGAGACAATGGAGAAGTAACAAAACATATGAGAAAGCTGCTTAGGTAAGATTAGGATCAGTAAGAGAACCGCAGATAAAGACCAAACTAAAGTAAAACTAAATTTAAGGGAAAAATAAGTATGAGGGACACTAAAAAAGGTGTCCTTTTTCTTTTTCCTATTGAAATCTATTAGTTGTAAGGCAAAAAAGGATATCCAAGCTTACTAGTTCAATAGGAAGGAGGTGCAATCCATGGCATTGGAAAACAGACCTTATAGCACCAGGGTACAGATTCAGTTTGACCTTGGAACTAATGAAGATGGGAAGAAGATTACTGCCTCTAAGTCCCTTAGTAATGTAAAACCCGAAAGTGCTGACCAGGACATTTATGATGTGGCAATGGGACTTGCTGCATTGCAGGATCACCCAGTAAATGTAGTCCGTAAAGTAGCCCAGACAGATTTAGTGAATGTTTAATAAACCCCTTGGACCATGAGTTGCCAGGGAGAAGGAGGTGAGAATGAATGGAGACAATGTTGGAAATGATCTTCAAAACCGGTGCAGGTAGAAGCTATCGTCTAACTTTGAACAGCCCCAAAGCAGACTTGACACCATCCGAAATCCAGGATGCTATGAATCTTGTAATTAGCAAGGATCTCTTTGCTGTTGACGGTGGAGTGGCTGAGATTGACAGCGCTCAGCTGATTACTACTCAGACAGAACCTATCGTGTTCGCATAAAAGAAAAGGGAGGGGAGCGAGTTTCGCTCCTCTTTTCTTTAAATAATCCCACTAAAAAGCTGTTATTGTTAGCTAAGAATGTTCTTTAGATGGTTAGAAAAAAGAATTTGAAAGGAGGAAACAAATGTGGAACCAATACTTGGGATGATTGCTGATATTGGATTTCCCATTGCTATTTCCGTTTACCTGCTGGTGCGGATTGAGAAGAAGATGGAATCCCTAACAACATCCATCCAGTCTCTAACGGATGCAATCAGCGAAATGAAATAGCATGGTGTATAGAGTGAACGCGCCACTTATAAAAGTGAGCGTCTTGGCGATGGATAAATAATGTATAATAATTCAATAGATAATGAACAAGAGCTAATGAATAAAAAATGACGTCTACTGTTTAGCTGACGTCATTTTTCTATTATCAAACTCATATTATCTTTTCATAAGGTTCTACATATTTATTACAATAATATTTATGATTCTATAGCAAATAGTCGTTGGATTGTTATTCTGAGAAGATTGCGACTAAGAATCTTCCTTGTTAGGATTAAAAGTTTACTTTATACTTATTTACTCTATACTTGCAGCAATATCATCAAGTACTAAACCATTCAATCTATCTACTAGCATAAATGCAACCTGATTTATGCTCTGTGACCCGGCAATCAGCACAAAATCCCCTGGTTGAACCCTTTCAGCCAGGAAGTTGGCAATATCATCAAAGTCACTGATGCATGTGGAAGGAGTTCCGTAACGTTCTGTAACTGCTTCAGCCAGCATTTCACTTGAAACGCCCCAGGCATTGGCTTCTCGATCTGAATAAATATCATTCATAATTAAAAAGTCACATATTCCCAAGGCTTCTGCAAATTCATCAAAGAAGTAGTATACCCTAGAATAGGTGTGAGGCTGGAACACAACCCACAGCTTACGATGATCATAATTACGGCAGGCTTCTATTGTTATCTTTACTTCTGTAGGATGATGAGCATAATCCTCATATACCTTAACTCCGTTCACATCACCGCGAAGTTCGAAACGACGTTTCGCTCCATGGAATTGAATTAGGGTTTGACTAATGCTATCTACTGTGATACCTAGATAATCACCACATATAATAGTGGCAAGAGCATTCTCAATATTGTGATGACCTGGAATAGCTAACTTAAAATGTCCAAAGAGTTTTCCATGCTTAAAGATATCGAAATAAGGTAATCCCAAAGAATTATATTTTATGTTCATTACTCGATAATCGTTCTCCGGGTCTTGACCAAAGGTAATCACTTTACAATCACATGCTTCCTTAATAAATGACAGTTCCTTGTCATCGCCATTTAGTATTAACACACCATCTTTTGGTACTATTTGAGCAAACTTCAAGAAAGAAGTCCGTATCTGTTCGATACCGTCTTTGAAGTAATCCAGATGATCCTCTTCCACATTCAAGATAATTCCAATTTGATGCTTGGAGTGCAAGAAGCTGTCAACATACTCGCAAGCCTCTGTAACAAAATAATTACTGTGACCTACTCTGAAATTATTGTCTAATTCAGGGATGGTGCCTCCGACGCTGATGGTAGGATCGAGATCAGCATGAAGCAGCATCATGGATATCATAGATGAGGTAGTTGTCTTCCCATGGGTGCCCGATACAGCAATTGTGTTAGGATAGAGACTGGTTAGATAACCAAGGAATTCTTTCCGTTGCATAATAGGTAGACCTCTCCTGGCGGCTTCTATCATTTCTGGATTACTGTTGTTTATAGCAGCAGTATATACCACCAGATTGCAGTCATTGGGAATATTTTCAGCACGATGTCCAATGGAAATGTGATGGCCTTCTTTTTCAAGTTTTTCTGTATAGACACAGGGCCGCATATCCGAACCGGAAATTTGAAAGCCCTTATGCAGGGCAATATGAGCTAATCCGCTCATACTCGTCCCGCCAATGCCTATAAAATGAATTTTTTTACCTTTTAGGAGCCTGTTTTCCATAATTAAAAACTACCTCTTTTCTGTTGAGATTCCTCGATAAACTTGGAATGACAAGATTTACCTTCTATTAAGATTCCTCGACAAACTCGGAATTACAATATTTAACTTTTGTTAAGATTCCTCGGTAAACTCGGAATGACAAGATTTGTTAATTAAGTTGTCATCCTGAGCATTTGCGAAGGATCTTCCCTATATAATTATATTAGTTTACTTTCCAACTATTCTATTAAAAATCCGCTTCAGTAAGGATTTCTTCTCAGGACTTGCTGATGGTTGGCTTTGATTTTGAGTAGCCTGAGAAACTTGTGTAGTTTTAGCATCTTTGGTCTGATGCTTAACAGCTGGTTTACTATCCGTGTTTTCCTGTGGCTTGCGCTGGTTCCAGGATTGTCCCTTATTACGATTGTAGGAACTTGTCTTATGCTCTGTAGCAGAAGTTTGCTGAGACTGAGACTTCCGATTGACATTTTGCTGTGTCTGCTTGGCTGTGTCTCTTTGTTGCCCTTGTCTACCAGTACTTGTTGGTACCCCAACAGGCTGCCTGTTGGAATCCTGCTGTTTATTTTGATTTTGGCCTTGATTCTGCCTTTTTGCTCCAGATTTTTGATAAGGCTTTTTACGAGAAGGCCTGTTTTGCGAAGTTGCTTGCTTGCCAGGTTGGCCTTTTAGCGCATGTGCTTTAACCCATTCATCTGAATCTGTTTTGCATTCGGCCAGTTCCTTATCAGTAGGCAAGCTTTCTTCTGGGATCATGGCTCCTATATGCTCTTCAATGGCGTATAGAGACATAATATCTTCTCCAGTAACAAAAGTTATAGCTTTTCCATCATGTCCAGCTCGACCTGTACGACCTATTCGGTGGATATAGCTGTCTTTTTCAAATGGTACATCATAGTTTATAACCAGGGATAAATCTTCTATATGGATTCCTCTTGCTGCCACATCCGTCGCAACCAGAATATGATATGTTCCTTTTTTAAACTGCTGAATGTTAGTCATTCTTTTGTTTTGAGGGATGTCTCCATGTAGCGCCCTGGCAGCATAACCTTTTCGAGTAAGGAAGCTCTGAACCTGATCTACAGCTATTTTTGTATTACAAAAAATCATACAGGTTTCAGGCTGTTCCATCAATAATATTCGATTTAATTGAGTGCGTTTTTCATTTCTTTCCACTCTGTAATATTTTTGTTCAATGGAATCTACGGTTAAGGTTTCAGATTCAATATTTATACTAACGGGATCCTTCATAAATTGCTCGCATAATCGTGCAATTTCTGGAGGGATAGTAGCTGAAAATAACAGGGTAACCCTATTTCTAGGTAGGGTACGTATTATTCGACGGACTTGGTCGATGAAACCCATATCCATCATTCTATCTACTTCATCTAAAACCAGATATTTTATATTCTTTGTTATAAGATTATTCTGCTGTATGTGGTCATAAACTCGACCAGGGGTTCCGGTCACAAAGGTGACATTCTCTCGTATGTCACGGATCTCTGTATTCATGTTGTGCTGCCCATATACAGCTGTAGAAGAGTGGGGAACATACTTGGCCATTTTTCTAAGGTCGTTGTCTACTTGGACTGCCAGCTCCCGTGTAGGTTCCAAAATAAGGCATTGGGGGCCTGGAGCTTTTGGATCAGTTAATTGAAGCACGGACATGCCAAAAACAGCTGTTTTTCCGCTACCTGTTTTAGACATCACGATGACATCTTTTCCATCTAAAACATGGGGTATTGCCCTGGCTTGGACTTCAGTTGGTTCATCGAATTCCATGTCCTTCAGGGCTTTTAGTAGAGGCTCTGATAGCCCCATTTCCTTAAAACTACTTATCATTAAAATCTCCTATCAATTTATACTCAAATCATACTCATTTGTGAGTAGCTTGTACACATAAACAATAACATATTGACCCATTCAATGCAAGAGGATGCAAATGAGAGCTATCACAATTCACACTTGCAAACCAGCTCCAGATTTATTACAATGAAGCTAGTGATTGGATTCTTTATCTATAATTGTAGAAGAAACTTTCCTGTATATATTACTATATAACTGAAGAGTAGGAAGGAGATCCAAACCATGAATAACGATGACAAAATGTTCGCTATGTTGGAGAAAATTTTCATTGAGCTACAGGCTACTAAGATAGAGCTACAAGCTACTAATACTAAGCTACAGGCTACTAATATTGAGCTCACAGACTTTAAAAAAGAAGTCATTCCTAGATTAGATAGACTGGACAATAAGATTGATAATGAAGTCATTCCTAGATTAGACAGGCTGGACAATGTGATTGATAAAGAAGTCATTCCTAGATTAGATAGACTGGACAGTAATCAAGAATCAATTAAGCGATTCATACTAAATTCTGATAAAACCTTAAAAAAATCAGAAGAGGCTTATGATTTTATCCAAAAATTCAGGGAGTTTTTTGCAGAGTGAACGCGCCACTTGGATGTCATGACATAGGATAAATAAGTTATGAAAACCCCACTAAGCAATATGATTAGTGGGGTTTCTTTTACAACAATTGATTATTATTCTCTAAACTAAGCCTTTAGTCTCTTCTCAAGAGCATCCAGCTGTCTATTCATTTCTTCTGGAAGTTTATCGCCTAGATTAGCATAGTGCTTTCTAATAGATTCAACTTCACTTAGCCATAGATCCTTGTCAACCTTCAGCTGCTCAGCCATATCAGCATCACTTACATCAAGTCCTTCGGTATCTATTGCATCAGCGGTAGGCATGTTTCCGATAGGAGTTGCTACTGCGTCTGCTTCGCCTAAGTCTCTTTCAACAATCCACTTTAATACACGGCTGTTTTCGCCGAATCCTGGCCATAACCATTTGCCGTCATCAGTTTTACGGAACCAGTTTACATAGTACAATCTGGGCAAATTAGCACCAGCTTTTGTTCCAATGTCTAACCAGTGTTGTAGGTAGTCATTAATATTGTAGCCACAGAAAGGTAACATTGCGAAAGGATCGCGTCGAACCTGACCAATTTTATCAGAGATAGCTGCAGCTGTGATTTCAGAACCCATGATAGAGCCCATGAATACGCCATGGTTCCAATCAAAGCTTTCATGAACCAATGGAACAGTACTTGGACGACGTCCGCCTACGAGTACGGCAGAAATCGGTACTCCGGCAGGGTCTTCCCATGATGGATCGATAGAAGGACATTGGCTAGCAGGAGCTGTGAAACGAGCATTTGGATGTGCAGCTGGCTTATCTGAATCAGGTGTCCAGTCGTTCCCTTGCCAGTCAATTAGATGATCAGGAGCATCTGTCCCGATACCTTCCCACCATACATCGCCATCATCTGTTAATGCAACGTTGGTGAATATGGTATTCTTTTCTGCACTGTGCATAGCGTTGGGATTTGATTCCATGGAGGTTCCAGGTGCAACACCGAAGAAACCTGCTTCTGGATTAATTGCGTATAAGCGTCCGTCTTCGCCAAATTTCATCCATGCGATATCGTCGCCAACAGTTTCAACTTTCCAGCCAGGAATTGTAGGAATAAGCATTGCCAGGTTTGTTTTTCCGCAAGCACTTGGGAAAGCACCTGTAATATATCTTTTGTTTCCTTTTGGATCGGTAAGACCAAGAATTAGCATATGCTCAGCTAACCAGCCTTCTTCTTTAGCTTGTACAGAAGCAATACGAAGTGCAAAGCACTTTTTACCTAATAAAGCATTGCCGCCGTAACCAGAGCCATAGGACCAAATTTCTTTGTCTTCTGGGAAGTGACTGATGTATTTTTGTGCTATTGGAGCACATGGCCATGGAACATCCTCTTGGCCTTCTTCTAAAGGAGCACCAACTGAATGTAGACATTTTACAAACTCGCCATCTTCACCAAGGACATCGAGAACTGCACTACCTATACGGGTCATGATGCGCATGTTAACAACTACATAAGGGCTATCAGTTATTTCAACACCAATTTTTGAGATAGGCGAACCGATAGGACCCATAGAGAAGGGAATTACATATAGAGTTCTGCCTTTCATAGAACCTGTATATAAATCTGTCATTGTAGCCTTTAATTCATCTGGATCAATCCAGTTATTGGTAGGACCAGCATCTTCCTGTTTTTTGGAAGCAATAAATGTTCTGTCTTCAACTCGGGCAACGTCAGATGGATCGCTGCGGAATAGGTAAGACCCAGGTCTTTTCTCCTGATTTAGTTTAACAGCCATTCCGGAATCAACCATCTCATGTAAAAGACGGTCATTTTCTTCTTGGGAGCCATCGCACCAGTAGACTTGATCAGGCTGACACATTGCAGCAACTTCATCTACCCATGCTTGTAGCTTTTTGTGTTTAATCATTCCTTCACCACTTTCTTATTATTTGCTTATAAAATTTCAATGCAAAACATATGAATCACATTAAAAATAACGACAATATCAAGATGCCACAGCTCTTGAAAGATTATGTACTTTTGAAGCTTCAAAACCCAGTTATCTTATAATGTCATGCACCTTTATTTTCTTCCTAGAATGATCTGGAGTGATAAAAGTGAATAATCGGGTTTTAAAAGTTTCATTTTACGCAAATCTTTGTTGTGAAAATATTGCCAACAAAACAACAACATTATATATTAAAGCTGGCATTTTATCAAGCAGAAACTGCAAAATTCAAGCTGATGAAAATGCAGGTTATATAAAATCAAAATTTAACCTTTATAATAATCAACAGCTTGATATAAATTCAAACAAGTAAATTTAATTTTTTTCTACTTAACTAAAGTCACAAATTATCTAGAGTTTCAGACGGATTTATGACTCACATAAGCTATACAGCGGATTCAGCCTTCAGGCCTAGCAGGTCCACAGCATCCTCACGCATTTTATATTTTAGTATCTTGCCAGCTGCATTCATAGGGAAGCTTGCCATAAAAATAACATACTTTGGAGTTTTATGCTTTGCCATATGGGAGCGGATGTATTCTTTTAACTCATCTTCCGTCATTTCTTCTCCTTCTTTCAAAATGACGCAGGCAGTAATTTCTTCACCATATTGCTTGTCAGGAACTCCTATTACCTGTACATCGCTGACTTTGGGATGGGTATAGATGAAATCCTCGATTTCTTTTGGGTAAATATTTTCACCACCACGGATAATCATATCCCGGATACGGCCAGTAATTTTGAAATATCCATTAGCATCCCTTTGAGCCAAATCGCCAGTGTGTAGCCAACCGTCTTCATCTATAGTAGCTGCAGTTGCCTCCGGCATTTTATAATAACCCTTCATGATGTTATAGCCTCTAGCTACAAATTCTCCGTCGATTCCATCGGGAAGGTCTTCACCAGTTTCGGGATTAACAATTTTACACTCGATTCCAGGTAGTGGCCTTCCTACGGTTTGCACTCGTAATTCAAGAGGGTCGTCAACTCGGCTCTGAGTACATCCAGGAGAGGATTCTGTCTGACCAAATACGATGGTGATCTCAGACATATTCATTTTCTCAACTACATCCTCCATAACCTTAATGGGGCAGGGACTACCAGCCATTATGCCAGTGCGTAAGTGGGAAAAATCAGTATTATGGAAGTCTTCGTGGTTCATCATAGCAATGAACATAGTGGGAACACCATTGATGCAGGTAATTTTCTCCTTGTTTACACAGTCAAGAGATTTTCTAGGAGAAAAGCTTGGAATTGGGCACATAGTGGACCCATGGGTCATTGCAGCTGTCATAGACAATACCATACCAAAACAATGGAACATTGGCACGTGTATCATCATACGGTCAGCGGTTGATAAATCCATACAGTCACCAATACATTTACCATTATTTACAACATTATAATGGGTAAGCATAACACCTTTTGGGAATCCTGTGGTACCTGAGGTATATTGGATGTTACAAACATCATGCTTGTTAATGGAATACATGCGACGATACACACTGTCTAGTGGAACCTGTTCGGACATACTAATGGCCTTTTCCCATGTTAAGCAACCATTATGCTTAGAGTCTATAGTGATAATATTTCGCAAAAAGGGTAGACGCCGAGTATGCAGAGGCTTGCCGTTTTCAGCGGTTTCCAATTCAGGGCATATTTCCTTCATAATACCGATATAGTCTGAATCTTTATGTCCATCAGACATTACTAGAGTATGTGTATCTGATTGTCGCAGTAGATATTCTGCCTCATATATTTTATAAGCAGTGTTAACTGTTACCAGTACAGCACCAATCATAGTGGTAGCCCAGAAGGTGATATACCACTGGGGTACATTAGTAGCCCAAATTGCTACGTGGTCCCCAGGCCTAACACCCATAGCTATCAGTGAACGGGCGAATGTTTGTACATCATCACGAAACTCAGCATAGGTTCGGGTATAGTCTAAAGTAGTATAGCGAAAAGCATATTGATCAGGAAATTCATCTACAACTCGATCTAGCACCTGTGGAAAGGTCAAGTCTATAAGAGCATCCTTTTCCCAGATATATTTTCCAGTATTTCTGTTGTTGTCATAAAGGCGGCTTCGGGTTGAGACTCCCTTTTGAAACCTTTTCATATAATCAGCAAAGTGGGGAAATACAATACCAGCATCTTCTAAGTTGGAAGCCCAGCGCTTAACCCATTCCAATGAAACATAACCTTCATAGTTTATGGACTGTAGGGCCTTCATCATATCTTCTATTGGCAGATCCCCTTCTCCCATAAGACGGTATTTAATTTTGCCCTTGTCTACTATGGAGTCTTTAATATGAACATACTTAATGTATGCACCCAGGTTTTGAACTGTTTGGCCTGGTGCTTCCCCTGCCTGGCGGTAGGGATGATGCACGTCCCACAGAGCGCCAACCGAGTCACTAGCTACTTGGTCAAGTAAATCTCGAAGTCGATTTGTATTGGCGTATACTCCGTTAGTTTCAACTAGGAGGGTGACTCCATGTTTTTCAGCGGCGGGTACAAGACGTTCTAGCTGGCTTAATACTACTTGGTCGTCCACCTCACCAGTAACATGAGGCTCTAAGTCAGCTAAAATCCTGATGTAAGGGGTATTCAACTTTGATGCCAGTTGAATGTATTGAAGAATTTCCGTGTAGTTTTCTTCTGACTTTTCTTCAAATTTCAGGCAACAACCAGAGGAGAGGCAGGGTATCTCCAAGCGTAGTGAAGACAACTTCTCGATAGTGTGGTTCAGTTGTTCTCCAGTAAAGGGTTGGGCTTGCACAGCAAAAATATCCTTGCCTAAGCCACGAATTTCGATTCCAGAATAGCCTAAGTCCTTAGCCATAGAATAGATATCGGGCCAACTAAAATCTGGACAACCCAGGGTGGAAAATGCTAATTTCATATTTATTACACTCCTTTTCATTTTTCGAAGCACGGTGAAGCATGGGGACTGTTCTCCTGCTTCATTGCTCCAAGCTTTTCTTAATTCGTGAAGGCTTCATACAGAAAACTTGGACTTCATTCTGAGGACGGTTCTCTTGATTCATTGCTCGACGAATCACGAAGTACACACGAAGGGCGAAGCACGAGGATGGTTCTCTTACTTCTTTGAATTCACATTTGCATTTGGAGACGGTTCCCAATTTTGGATAAAATAAAAAGCTTCCGTCCCTGCATTAATGCAAGAGACGAAAGCTAAAACTTCCGCGGTACCACTCTAATTGGTATTTTGGTATTGTTACACCCTATATACCCAACTTATAGGCATCGATTGTACATACAATGCCTTCTCTTGATAACGGCGAGAGACCCGTTCACACTTAATTGCCAAATCCTAGAAATGGCTTTCGGTGGACTGCTCAAGGGTGAGTTCACTCATGGTTTGGGCACTGTTTCGCAGCAAGCAACAGCTCTCTGAAGCTCCATTTTACATGGTGTTTTCCCTGTCAATGCATTTAGATATATACGTTAAGCATCTTATCAAAGATTTTAATCTCTGTAAAGTACATTTTTAAAAATCAAATATTCAAATCTTTGTAAAGTTCATTTTTAAAATCCTACTACTAGCAAATTCACTGCGTTCAAATAGTGAAATATGCTTAGCGCACTTTCTACTGATATTTGCAAGATTGATAATCATTCCTGCAAAAGCTTTTTCCTCATGATTTAATATTTTAGTGCGATCAGTATTTTCCAGTTTTACTCAATTGACTCCCAACGTCCGGAAGCACCACAAGGAAGTACTTGTCCTGTACCAGTAACTGGCAAGCCTACTCCATCTGCAACAGTTTTACCACTATATTGTTTGTTTAACGTTATGGTCAGAATGTTATGAAGTACAGCAGGAGCTAATGCGGTAGTATAGGAATTTATAAGGAAAAATAACGGATTAGGAGAAAGCACCTGGCTACAAAGCTCCACAAGTCCATAAAGCTCATTCTCTATTTTCCATATCTCACCGTTAGGCCCTCTTCCAAAAGAAGGAGGATCCATAATTATTCCGTCATACTTACGGCCTCGTCGAATTTCTCGTTGCACGAATTTTACCACGTCATCTACAATGAAACGTACCTTTCGATGCTCTAACCCAGACAGCTGAATATTCTCCTTTGCCCAGCTAATCATGCCCTTGGAGGCATCTACATGACACACCTCTTCTGCACCGGCATAAGCTGCAGCCACAGTTGCACCACCAGTATAGGCAAACAGGTTCAAAACCTTGACTGGTTCCTTGCGACTTCTTATTTTTTCAATCATCCAACTCCAGTTTACAGCCTGCTCTGGAAATAAGCCAGTATGTTTTAACCCCATGGGTTTAACATGAAAAACTAAGTCTTTATAGGAGATATTCCACTCCTCAGGTAGGCTTTGAAAGTACTGCCAGGAACCCTTACTTGAATCCTTTCGCTGGAAGTGAGCATGAGCTTTTTTCCATAGCAATTCATCTGAGGCTGGCCATATAACTTGAGGCTCAGGTCTTCTTAGGATAATATCACCCCAGCGCTCCAGTTTTTCACCATGTCCCAAATCTATTATTTCATAGTCCTTCCAATCACTTACCAAAAACATTGTGGATATCCTCCTGTGTAGGCTATTTCTAAAGCTTTTCTTATTATAACAATATAAGCCATTCTTAGCAATTAGCTAGCTGTGGATTGTTTGACTTTGCCCGACTCAGGACATATAATTAAATAGTTATTTGATAATGATTATTATGCTTTATTAAAGATATCGATAGAGTGGTATATGCTTGAATGGAGGATTCAATGTTATATAAATATGAAACCCATTTTCATACATCAGAGGTAAGCAAATGCGGTAGAAGTACTGCTGTGGAAATGGTAAGAGCACATAAAGAAGCTGGCTACACAGGTGTTTTTGTTACTGATCATTTTGTTAATGGAAACTGTACGGTACCGAGACACCTTAGCTGGAAAGAACAAATGAATTTGTTTATGCAAGGCTATGAGCTAGCATATGCAGAGGGTAAAAAGATAGGATTGGATGTTTTCTTTGCATGGGAGTATGTCAACAGTCCCTATGGAGAAGATTATTTGATTTATAACCTAGGTTATGATTTTTTGATTGCCCATCCTAAACTGTATAAGCTCCCCTTTGAAGAATATTCCGAGGTAGTTAGAGAAAACGGTGGATACATTATTCATGCACATCCTTACCGAACAGCCGACTACATTTTTTATGAACCAAATCCTAAGGTGGATCTTATCGACGGAGTAGAGGTGAATAATACTAGATCGGATTCACCTCATAATCACAATGAACTAGCCTGGGAATTGGCCAGAGCAAACCCTCAGTTATTACGAATTTCAGGTACTGATATTCATAGCACTGACATAGCAGGATTAGGCGGGGTTGCGTTTTCGTATAGAATTAAGGACAGTCAGCATTTTATCGATGCCATGCGTGCAGGAGATGCTTACTTGATCATAGATGGTCAAATAACTGATATGGAAGGCAATATTGTAGATAAAGCTGTATAGAGATATCTTATATGGAAGGCAATATTGTAGATAAAGCCGTATAGAGATATCTTATATCTTATATTGTTTTCTCATAAGCTAGCCTTTTATCTCCATTCTCCAAATATATAATGCCACAATATTGATACCCGCATTTCTTTAGAAATTTCCTCATAGGTAGATTGTCTTCATGGGTATCAATTTTTATGCTATTTACACCTTTGCATAAACTAAGTTGCTCTATATGTTTCATCATCTTAGCTGCAGCTCCTGTATTTCTATATGCAGATGACACTGCAACTCGATGCACCACAGCATAATCTCCAAGGGTCAGCCAGCTACCCCCAAATATCTGATGGTAGGTTTTCTCTCCGTCGAAAAACACCGCTGCTGTTCCTACTAGCGTGCCGTTGTGTATCAATGCATAGCTACAATTTTTCTTAATGTCATCTCCTATTACATCTTCACTAGGATACCCGTCTTTCCATTGATCGAGATTATTTTCGTTCATATATATTTTAGCTTGTCGAATGATTTCCATGATTGCTGGAAGATCATCGAAGCTTGCCTTACGAAACTCCATTGTTTCTTGTTCGTTATTGGCTTCAATATTGATGTTTTGCTTATTAAGGTCAATGTCACCCATTTGTTCTTTGTTATCCATGCATACTTTCCTTTCGTTTTTTCATTTAAGTAATATATGTAAGGTAATTATACACTGTAAATCTTAAGATGGGCAACACGTTAGTGCGTGGATAGTACATTTATGCGACAGAATTCCTTATTGAATATATACAGCCAAAAGAATATAATAGTCACTGGTGAGGAAAGAAAGGGTGATTACTTTGATAGAAACTATAAACCTTACAAAAAGGTTTAGCGAAATTACTGCTGTCGATGATCTAAATATTAAAGTTGAAAAAGGAGAAATCTTTGGTTTGCTGGGGGAGAATGGTGCTGGTAAAACCACAAGCTTACGAATGTTGGCTACCATGCTACAGCCTAGTTCTGGAAACGCTGTCTTAGCCGGATATGATTTGGTTAAGGAGCCAAAGAAGGTAAGGAGTTGTATAGGGATTCTTTTTGGCGGAGATAGTGGGCTGTATGATAGATTGACTGCCGCTGAGAACATAGCATATTTTGGGAGGCTCAACAATATGGAAGAGTCTCATTTGAAAGAGCGAATAAGCGAGTTAACAGAAGTATTTGGTATGGGAGAATATATACAACGAAAAGCTGGGAAGTTTTCAAAGGGTATGAAGCAAAAGGTGGCCTTTGCACGATCAATCGTTCATAACCCTGATATCATGCTGTTCGACGAGCCTACATCTGGCCTAGACGTTAGCGCTATTCGAAACGTTCATGAATTTATACTAGATTGCAAGTCTCAAGGAAAAAGTATAATACTTTCCAGTCATACCATGAGTGAAGTAGAAAAATTATGTGATCGAATTGGTATTATACATAAGGGTAAGCTGGTTGCTCAAGGTAGCATTGCACAGTTACAAGAACAACACCAGGGAAAAAGCCTAGAAGATATCTTTATAGAATTGGCAGGTGATCATAAATGAGTTTAAAGCATGTATGGATTGTATTTAAAAAAGAAGTAAAAGATATGATCAGGGATAAAAGGACACTGATAACCAACTTGGTTATTCCCATTGTACTTATGCCATTGCTGTTCTATTTTATGGGCGGTGGAATGGAGAAGATGGATCAAGATATTCAAAACATTACCGTATCTCTATCTTCAGAATCTAATACAGAGGAAATCAGGAGCCTTCTGGAATATGAGGTTTTTGCAGATTATCCTAATATCAGTTTCAAGGATGTAGTGGAAGATCCAGCAAAAGCAATTCAAAATGATGAGGTTCGCTTTGTCTTAGAAGTGGAGGAAGACTTTAATGTAAAATTGAAAGAGGGCACTCCTTATGATATCTCCATCCACTATGATGAATCAGATACAAAGTCTGTAAGTAGCTTCGGGATTTTAGATCAAGCTATACAGCAGTACAGCCAAAAGCAAGTTGCACAAAGGCTTACGGACATGAATATTGATTTGCAAATTCTACAACCAGTTAATGTTGTTCCTATTAATGCAGCAGATGAAAATGCTGGAGGAAACTTCATGCTAATGATGTTGATTCCCATGTTGGCATCCATTTTGATAGCTGTAGGGGGAATTCCAGCAGCTACTGATCTAGTAGCAGGTGAAAAGGAAAGAGGGACTTTCGAACCCTTATTGACTACTCAGTCTGAAAGAATGTCGATTCTTATAGGTAAATATCTGACTGTTACCTTGTTTTCATTTGTTTCTGTAATTGCTCAGCTGTTTGGAGTGCTAGTAGGCGGGATGTTGAGTCCAAGCTTTTTTACTATGAGCGACCCTACTGGACAGATGGGGGCCTTTAATATTCCCATTGGAGCTTTGCTCTTAACTGTTTTAACTCTTATTACCTTAGGTATGGTGTTTGCAGCAGTAGAGCTAGCAATTAGCACTTATGCTCGATCTTTTAAAGAAGCACAGACCTATTTATCCTTCTTGACGATTATTGCAATGGTTCCTGGTTATGCTACTATGATGATGCAACCTGATGATTTGACGCTAACTATGTTTTTCGTTCCATTACTCAATGCCATAGCTTCTTTGAAGATGATATTAGGTGGAATGATAAATTACACTTATTTGGGAATTGCACTTGGATCATCATTATTGTATGTAGCAGCTTCTCTTTCACTAGCAGCCTGGATGTTTAAGCAGGAAAAGTACTTGTTTAGAAGCTAGTTTTGCATAGAAGTTATTTTGGTGCCTACATTGGCCTCTATGAATGATTTACTTTCACTAAGTGTATTCTAGGGTTTGAGTACTGTGAGAAATCTCAAGATAATCTTGAGAATGTCTTGAAATGCTTTTAAGCTAAAATAATCACTTGACAGGTGTATATACACCTGTTATGATAATGTTAGATTTTTAACTAAGCTAGATTATTGACTAAGTAAGATTTTTATGGAGGCTTTTTATTATGAACAGTGTAAATACAATTGATACTAAGAGATTAACAATGACAGCACTTTTGACTGCACTAGCTATATTAGTACCATTTATAGTAGTATTTAAGGTAATAATTCCACCCTTTTCTGCAACATTAGGTTCCCACGTGCCTATGTTTTTGTCCATGTTTCTTGGCCCTTGGGCGGCAGTTGCTGTAGGGTTGGGATCTGCTTTGGGGTTTTTCCTAACATTGGGACCTTTGATTGGAGCGAGAGCTTTTATGCATGTTTTTGTAGCTTTAGCAGGTGCTGCAATGATACAAAAAGGTGTTCCTTATAAAAAGGCATTTCTTATAACAGCACCTATTCACGGGTTATTGGAAGTGCTGGTTGTTTTACCCTTTGTTCCCTTTGATGCTTATAAGATATTTGTGGTTACTGGGGTTGGTACTATGCTTCATCATGGTGTAGATGCAATTATTGCCTATGCTTTGCTTAAAGTATTAAGTAAATCTAGATCGTTTAGCCAACTGCGAACCGACGGTTAAAAAGGAAGTAAAGGCAGATGAAAAAGGTTAAAATAATATTTTGAAGAACCATCTCAAGAGAGGTAGTTTTTTCTGTTGTACCCCAAACTATGAATTAACTTTTTTTTATGTTATGGTATAAGTAAACATATGCTAAGTATATCGCTAGAAAATGTATGCGGAGGTAAAGCAATGAATTATAAACTTGCTATCTGCGATGATGAAACTACCGAATTAAAGTATCTATCATCACTCTTGACCGAATGGGCAAAGCAAAGAGGCTATATTTTAAACATTTCAACCTTTGAAAGTGCAGAATCATTTCTGTTTGATTATGCCGTGAACAAAGATTATGACATTATCTTGCTTGACATTGAAATGAATGGTAAAAATCCGCTGGGTCATAAGATGAATGGTGTAGAGTTAGCAAAGCTCATTCGCGAAGATAACAGTAATGTACAAATCTTATTTATAACCGGTTTTCCTGATTATATGGTTGAAGGTTATGAAGTAGCAGCACTACACTACCTGATGAAGCCAGTAAATGAAACTAAGCTATTTTCAGTACTTGAACGTGCATGTATCAACCTTAACAAACCTGAACGAGTTGTCATGTTGGATATTGGTGGAGAAACAGTACGCATAAAAACTGAAAAGATAATTTTTGTCGAAGCTTTTGGCCATTTCGTCATGGTTCAAACAACGGAAAAGAACTTTAAGACCAAATTCCCCATCTCAGCTATTGAAAAGCTCTTAGGAGAAGGATTTATACGCTGTCACCGTTCCTATATTATCGGATTAAAATATGCAAAACGCATTACCAAAACAGAAGTAATTCTTGATAACAACAAATCAGTGCCCTTGTCAAGGAATTCATATAAGAATGTAAATCAAGCATTCATAAACTATTATAAGGGGGCGGATTGATGGGTCTCTTTAGCGTGTTGTTCGGCAGAATGATAGACAAGCGTATTCATTCTTATCAAAACGATCTTATAACCAAGCATTGTGAGGAAGTGCAAAATATATATAATCAAATGCGTGGCTGGCGGCATGACTATCATAATCATATTCAAACAATGAAGGCTCATCTTGCCCTCGATCAGACTACAGAAGTCAAGGCATACCTTGGAAAACTTGATGCTGACTTATCAGATGTTGACACTGTAATAAAGACTGGCAATATAATGGTAGATGCTATTCTAAACAGTAAATTATCATTGGCTAACGCAAGAAAGATTAATGTAAATGCTAAAGCCATAGTACCGAGTAGCATGAATATTTCTGAAATCGACCTTTGTGTTATAATTGGCAATTTACTTGACAATGCGATGGAAGCCTGTATGAATCAAGCAAACCCAACAGAACGATACATTCGTTTATATATGAGTATCCTGAAAGAGCAACTTTACATATCAGTGTCCAACTCTTTTGATGGTGAAGTTGTGAAATCTGGTAAAGCTTATATCTCGACAAAGGGCAGTGAAAGTCGTGGATTCGGGCTAATGAGAATTGACCGCATTGTAGACAAGTATGACGGTTATATAAACCGCCAGCATGAAAAAGGAGTTTTTGCTACAGAGATAGTACTGCCACTTTAATTCTAACCATTCGTGCTCGTTTTTCGACCATTCGTTCTAAAAACCTCTCAAAATATCAGTATATGTTAAGATTATGGCTAGGAGGTGCAGATGCATGAAGAATGAAAAGATAGTAAAGCAGAAGCCGACACATTCTACTACTAGCAATAATCTATGGGTATTCAGAAGGCAGTGGAAATACGCACGGCTTTCTTTTGTATTACTGCTTATTATGATTCCAGTGAACATTGGCATTCAATTTCTCAACATATACCTACCGAAGGTTGTTGTTGCAAATGTCATAGCCGTGTACGATTATAAAACCACTCTACTGTCTGTCGGAAGCATAGTGGGAGGGCTTTTCCTTCTAAATGGGTTGGCAAATGGTACAGAAGTAATGAATTTAGCATATTTCACTAAGTTCAGACTATCCATGCATTATGAGTTGTTTATGAAACATATGACAGTTGCCTATCAGACGACAGAATCTGTGAAGTTTCGCAATATGTTTACACGTGCACAAGAAGCCCTATGGGCTAGTGGTATGCATGGACCCTTAACAAGAATGTCACAAAGCGCAACAGAGCTTATCCGGAATATACTCGGTTATTTACTGTTTGGTACGATTATATCATTTATAAACCCGTGGATCGCTGTCATCCTTACCTTGACGCCTATAGTGAATTACTTCTTTACAAGAAGGTATAATGATTACGAACATGCCAATCGGGATAAATGGACACCGCTGGACAGAAAATTGGGTTATATCGTTACAAAAAGTGCGGATTTCGATTCAGCAAAAGATATACGCATTTACGGACTAAATAAATGGTTTTCACAAACATATAAATCCCTTGCTAATGAACGTCTATCTTGGGATAAAAAGCTAATGAGTAAGAGCTTTACAATAAATCTTGCCGACTTAATCGTAATACTTCTGCGGGATGGATTTGCCTACTATATTCTTATCTCAATGACACTTAGAGGCGAAATAACAGTGGATTACTTTGTTCTATACTTTGCAGCGATAGGCAGCTTTGCGACCTGGATCGGCGGTATAATCGGAAAATGGAATGAGGTAT
>JAAZEK010000217.1 GCA_012512335.1 Clostridiales bacterium
TAAGATTAGTTTCAAAGTACCTGGTAAAGGAACACTACATGTTTCTTTCTAATATTTCCTGAATAGATTTCTCATTGCATTAAAAATATTCCTCATTACATAATGACGAACCCGAGTCATCCCGATTGTAATTAAGTATCTTGCATTTAATTAATCCTCATTACATGCAGAATCACGAAACACGTGTCGTCCTGAATGCAATGAGGAATCTTGCCTATTTGGAAATCACAAAAACATAGGAATCAGGACTATAGTTCCCAAAAATCAATCTTTGATAGAAACGATCTCCCTTTTCCCACACTGATGTTCTCTCACCTAAACGACTGATATCAAGACGGAAAGGGAGTTTCTTTTCTAAGTCAAAATCCCTCTTATTAAGAATTACTTCCCATAAGCATCCATCTGCAGTGCTTATCTTGGTTGTTTTCCATTTCGAAAGCTCTTTTTCTTTTCGTTCACCGAATATGGAGTAGGATTTTTCATGCATGAAAGATACCTTACCATCTTGCTGAAGCTTTACAGGTACATAGGGATGAAATAATACGAACTCAGCTTTAATTTGGATATCGTCATCACCTATCTGTTCTATCTGCAAAACATATTCGTCGTCATTTTCTGATAATCTGACTCTTGTATTCTTTTCTATGCTACCATCCTGATACATAAAAGGCTCCCAGCTTGCCTTATTTATATCTTCTTCACTGATGCAATATCTTCTGCTAACATCTGAAAGGCCCCAGTAGAATTCCAAGGGAATTTCCTTATCTTTAATGCGTTCTCTTACCTCAGGAAATTCTGTATCCAACAGTTTTTCCAGTTCTGCAATTCGCCACTCTAATTTTTCAGGGAAAAATTTAAATCCACGAGCTTCTGAATGATAGCCTAAGCGATTGTCCTTCTCACATAGCATACTTAGATTTTTGCTAATTTGCATTTCATTTTCCACTATCTCCTGCATTTCATCTAGAATTTTTAGAGCATCCCCTTCCAGGAATCCCAGTTGATTTCTTAGATGATAGAACCTTATAATATTTGATCCACTTTCAAATAAGCAATCCAATGCTTTAGCCACACTTTGCTGTTCTTTTTTATCATGTTCTCCTCTGGAATCTAGTTCATTAAGTAGTTCTGTTCCCATCTTCCAGTTTTGACTCATATTTTGACAAAGGGTTAATGCTTCGCTATGGGTATGCCCCATCAACATAAATTCTCCTAAACGGTCGCTTCCAACCATGTTTACAGCTTCCCAGGTTCTTGAACAGGGCAGATCAACAGGCTTTAGATGCAATGGCCAAACAGGTCCATCAGCCATAGGACCATACCATTCAAATGCCACATTTACAGGATATTGGGAATAACCATCCTCAAAGCATTGCCATGCTTCAGCAACTTTCTTTGCTTCTTTGCCCCAATATATGCTTGCCAAGTATTCTAAGAATTCTTGTTTTGTCTCGTAAAAAGGAGCAAAAGATAATTCGCTTGCTGCTTTGTTCATCAAAGATGGGTAATTACCAAAATACCAACAGTAAAGGACACCAGTAATATTGTGTTCATGCATATAACGGAATTTGTCGTAAAGAATACCAGGAACAGGTACATAAGGAACAGAAGCTACTTCGTGGGAGTTGCATACCTGAATTTTGGCATATACAGGCGTATTTCGACTTTCACCTATCTCAGCTGCTCTTTCAAACAATTTGCCGGGCCCTGCATAGGATAGCCAATAATCATATGCAAGTCGCGGTTTTCCTAA
>JAAZEK010000218.1 GCA_012512335.1 Clostridiales bacterium
GATTTCATCTAAATCCTTTCCCAAGGCCTCCAAGTTAAACAGGCAGTTGTAAAGAATGGTGTTTTTAGGATAAACATAGCCATGGATATCACCAGGGCGCATACCAAAAACATCACCAGGAGTCAACCCTGTATATTGCTTGAACATTCTTGAAAAGTAATCGGTGCTTAAACCAATAAAGGCGCCGATTTCTTCAACCAGAATGGTCTCGGTATAATATTCTTCAATATATTCTAATGCTTTGTACATGTATTGAGTATACCTATATTCCCCAGCCTCATTCTTGTTACACTGCTCATGAAATGAACGTGAGAATAAGACTAGAAACTCCATTAGAAGACCTTTCAATTTGATTTCCCAACCCAGCTGATGATTCTCACATTCCAAACGCATTCGTTCTAGATATGAAACTGCATCTTTTCGAACTGCAGGCCCTAAACGAATTCTTTGCCACACAGAGCTGCTGTCGCTATCTAAAATTTGCTGAAGACCTGGTAGCTTTTTGATTTCATCTAAATCCTTTCCCAAGGCCTCCAAGTTAAACAGGCAGTTGTAAAGAATGGTGTTTTTAGGATAAACATAGCCATGGATATCACCAGGTCGCATACCAAAAACATCACCAGGAGTCAACAAGGTAGTAGTTTGATTGTAAAAATGGGTAGAAAAGCCTCTGTCTATATACACAAACTCATAGAACGAATGGGTGTGGTAAATGTTAGGACTATCAGTATTGTGCTGGGCAATTGTCACATAAATAGGAATATGCCCACTTTTAAAAAAGTTACTTCCATCCAAACGGTTTACTTGTGACACAGATATCACCTCATAATCTACCTTGTATTGATCTTCTTATTATTTAACAACTGATTCTTCATCCATGGGGATTTTACCAGTCCATCCCCTTCTTGATGCAGGGTTTCATACAGCTTCCTTCTAAATTCCTGTATAAGCTCTTGATTTTGCTCCTCTTCAATTACATTATACAACTCATGGGGGTCATTTTTCAAATCATAAAGCTCATCAATATCGGTGGTATTCCAGATATATTTCCAGTCATTATTTCGTATCATACGTTGGGTATACAAGCCAAACTGCTGACCATTATAGGTAGAAACAGCTTCGGTACGCCAATCCTCCACTTGTTCACCTTGTAAAAGCGGGACCATGGATCTACCAGCAAAAAAGCCCGGTATTTCTTTTCCAAGTATATCCAATAGTGTAGGAGGGATATCTAGAAAGTTACATATAAAATCACTTATAACCATACCAGGTGAAGTAACACCAGGCCATCGTATAACCAATGGAACCCTAACAACATCATCATACATGATATAGTGCTTATCGAGCATTCGGTGACTACCACACATATCCCCATGGTCGGCTGTATAAATAACAATAGTATTGTCAGCTTGACCTGTTTCCTTCAAGGTCTGTAGTACCTTCCCAATGGCATAATCAATCTCAGTAATGGTGGCATAGTAGAGTGCTACTGTATCCCGCCAGTCTTTCCAGGTATAATCTTCAATATTCCAGCTGTAAAGCTGCTGTTTTTGAATAAAGGGCTTATTTTTAAAATCTTCTTTAAAGCTTGGCCATGGAGGGATTTCTTCCCCATTATATAGTTCTGCAAATTCTTTAGAAGGCCTGCAAGGTAAATGTGGGCCAGGGAAATCCAAGCGGATATGCCATGGTTCATCCCCTTGGGAATACTCCTTAATCTGATTAATTGCTTGTGATGCCAACCAATTGGATACATTATCTTCGTAGGGTACAGAATCTGCTTCTCCCATCCATTCATTTTCATATTTCAATTCAGGATACTTTTTAGATCTAAACCTTCCATATTCCTTAAGACTTACATCATGGTGAAATCCGTACTCAATAGGTCCATGCTGGGGATGACCAGCCCATTTGCCAATAAAAGAGTTGCGATAAGCTAACTGGTCTAGATCCCTTATCCAGGTATATTCTTTAGGGGATAAGGCTGAAATTTCCAGAGCACCACCGTAATTCCATAAAGCTCCGAAGGTTTCAGGTCGTCTTCCATTTAAAAATGCCTGCCTTGACGGAGCACATATGGGAATAGGAGTATAGGCATTAGAAAACCATACTCCCTCTTCTGCAAGCTTATCTATATTTGGTGTCTGTACTGGGTACTGCTTCGCATAACCGATACAATCATATCGCTGTTGATCCGCTACTATAATTAAAATATTTGGTTTCTTCTTCACAACTATTGCATCCCCTAATTGTAACAATATATCTTCCAATTTCCAGTGTCTGTTCTTTTTTACTTAGATTCCTCGTAATCTCGGAATGACAAGTTGATGTCATCCAGAGCACAGCGAAGAATCTTATTATATAGAATCAACATCGACAACTTTGCCCGTATCTAGTGATACAATCGCTGCTTGAATTACTCTTTGAGCAGCTAATCCATCAGCTCCAGAACCATCTATTTCCTCTGGCTTAGCTCCTTCTGCCACCTGTCTAACAAAGCTACGTATTCTGTCACGGAAGGTATCATCAAAACCAGTGAATCCACCAAATACAGGATTAGTAAACACTCTCTTTTCTAAATTTCCTGCAGGGTACAGGGTGGCTTCTCGCCACATATCTTCAAATATCAAGCGCCCTTTGGTACCAGCAACTTCGCATCTTTCCATGGGATGTCCTCGTTCGATATCGTAGCTACTAGTCAAATGCCCTACCATTCCATTTTTGAATTTCATATTAATAGAAGCTGTGGACCAAATATTTCGACCAGGAGCCTTCATTGCAAAGCAGTGAACCTTATCGATGTCTCCACAGAAATAGCGCATGATATCCACACTATGGGGATTTAAGGCTTTTAAATGATAATAGGGGGACTCCAGCTCTTGAAACTTTCCAATCCAAAGTGCCATATTAACGAAGAGCAAATCTCCTATTTGTCCATCCAGCTGCCACTTCTTTGCTTGACGTGCTGCTGGTGTGAACCGATGATTCATATCTATAGCAAAACATCGTTTCTTTTCTTTAGCCAGGGCAACCATTTCTTCTGCTTGCCCTATATCGTTACTGATAGGCTTTTCGCATAGAACATGACAGCCAGCAGACAAAGCTTCCATGGTAGGCTTGTAGTGGTCACTTCCATACTCGTATCCACCTGTAGTAACACTACAAATATCTGGTTTGATTTTATCCAGCATCTGCTGAGCATCCAGAAACCAGGGAACACCTAAGCGTTCCCCAGCATTTCTAGCTCGTTCTTCTACGATATCGCATACCCCTGCCAGCTCAACCAGTTCGTCTTCCATATATATGTTCGCATGTTTATTTCCAATAGGGCCCATGCCAATTACGCAGACCTTCATCTTTTATTTCTCCTCCCCATCTTCCTCTCCAGCTTGTAGCTTCTCAGCTGCCTTGGGAGATCCAATGTGCATAGAGTCATAAGCTTGTTGTGAGGTTTTAAAGGGGCCAAACCCTTTTCCATGCCAATTCAGGTTGGTATACATAGGATTTTCTCTGCCAGTTTCTTTAGTTCTCTTTGCTATATGAGCTTCCATCCTGGCTGTAAGATAGGCAACAACCTCTGGCTCTTCTTCCGCTATATTATTGTTTTCTTCAGGATCCTTAATTAAATTATACAACTCAACCTCTGCTTTGAAGTGAAAGTCTGGCTCCAAAGCACGGATTAATTTCCACTCAGGTGTTCTCCACCCATGCTTACGCATCCAGGTACATTCGGTTATATAGATTTCTGGCTCTTTTTCTCGCCATTCGCCCTTCATTAGTGGAACTAAACTTCTTCCATCGAACTCTCCATCGTAGTCAATGCCCATAATTTCTAGTATTGAAGGCATCATGTCTTTATGTTGAGTATAATCTAGATGTCTCTGTCCACCTGGTACTTTACCTGGATAGCGAAGGATTAAAGGTACAGTTAGCGTGCAATCATAAAGTCCATGATGGTCATAGAAACAATCATGATCATGTAGAGTTTCTCCATGGTCAGAGGTGATAACAATAAGGGTTTCCTCTTCGATGCCTAGTTCTTCTACTGTAGCAAATATATTTTGGATACAGGCGTCCATATAGGCAACGGCACCATCATATTGGGCTATAATATATTCCTTGTCAGTACAGCCCTCTGGGAACCATTCTGTGAAATAATCTACAAAAGGCTTAAACTCATATAATGAATCCAAGGATTTGTTTTCCGGATCTAGCTCATCACCAGCATAGAAAATTCTCTCGTATGGTCTTGGAGGAAGATAAGGTGAATGAGGATCCATATGTCGTAGGAATAGGAAAAAAGGTTCATCCTGCTCTGCTAGCCTGTGAAGCTCAGGTATGGCAACATTGTTCATGTTCTCTGCCTTGGGGCTTCTACCAGATTCATCGGGGCCCCAACCAGAATAATCCATATACTTATCAAAACCCCTGGAAGCTGCATTTCCTGTAAAACCAATGCAGGTAGTGTTATAGCCATTTGCCTTTAATACCTCGGCAAGTGTAGGATACTCATCTAGCATTTGACCTTCATGGCGAAGTGCAACTACATCTGTTCCAAAGCAATCCTTACCAGTTAACATAGATGCATAGCCTGGTGTAGTAGGAATACTTGGACTGAAAACATTTTGGAATACGGCTCCTCCTTCTGCAAATTTATCCATGTGAGGAGTGGTAAGCCTGTGATACCCATATAGACTCATATGATCGGAACGTAGACTATCAATTCCTAGAAATAAAAGATTAGGTTTTTTACTCATCTTAAATTATCTCCCTTCGTATATTTATATTTATAACTCGTTACTATTCACACCAAAATAATAAATCATATGGAAGAAGCCTTTGCAGGATCCTACCTAGCCCCCAGCTTCTTCAAGCAGGCATTCAAATAACCATAGCTCTCTGCAGCAATAATTGAAACCTCTGGTAATGATAGATTCCCAGCCCCTATGACTTCCAGATTAACTGGTCCGTTGTAGCCTCCATCAACCATAGCTTTACAATAAGCAAACAAATCAATATTACCTCTGCCACAAGCTTGATTAGGCGGTGTTCCAGGGCTTCCAACCCTTTCAATACAATCTCTTATGTGTATGTGTTTTACTCTATCCAGAACTTGGGGTAAGGCTTCCTCAGGATTTTCTCCTGATCTATAGATATGACTTGGATCCATATCGATACCAAAACCCGCTGACTGAATCTCCTCCATAGCTCGTAAAGTTGTAGGAGTATTATAGATAGAAGCACCTACATGAGCTTTAACACAAAGACTTACTCCAAAGGACTCTGCCCTTTCAGACATCTTTCTTAGGTGGGCAATAGCATTCTGCAAATCCTCTTCGATTCCTGACTTTCCACCAGGACCTACATTAATCACTGGAATTCCGATTTCCGCCCCTGCTTCAAAGGCTTTCATCAGGCGATCTTCATCCAGCGAAGCTACCTCCATAGCTAAAAACTCCAAACCATAATCTGATACTATCTGCTTCAATTCAGAAGCCTGCTCCTGCCAACGGTCCAGCTCCAAATGCTCACACATTCCCTTGATGGCAGAAATCTCTACTCCGTCATAGCCTGACAAAGCGATGTGTTTCACTGCTGTCTCAAAATCGTAACCAGAGAAAAGTACCGAATTAACTCCTAACTTAATCAATGAAATCCCTCCTATATCTTTCTATTATTTTTCTGTAGTTCTATACTGAGATTCTACTGCAAGAACCCATCTTGGGATGACTATTTGCAGTATAATTGTACTAACTCATCATTCTTTTATGGCTCCCAGCATAACCCCTGTAACAAAATATTTTTGAACAAAGGGATAAATACAAACAATGGGAAGTGTGGCCACAACAATACTTGCATATTTTAGTTGAATAGCATAAGCTACCCTTTCAAAGGCATCCTCCATTCCCTCCAGCAAATCAGGTGAATTCATGAGAAGTATCTTCCTTAGGAAGAGCTGCAAAGGATGAAGTGTAGAATCACCAAGGTACAAGGATGCATTAAACCATGCATTCCAGTGTCCAACTGCATAAAACACAATCATTACAGCTATTATCGGAGTTGATAAGGGCAGTACAATTTTTAAGAATATACCTATATCTGTACTGCCGTCTAGCTTTGCAGACTCTGGCAAACTATCAGGTATGGAGGATTGAAAATATGTTCTGGCAACTATAAGGTTCCAAGTATTAATAGCTCCAGGGAGAATCATAGCCCATCTGCTGTTGTATAATCCCAAATTGTTAACTAGGAGAAAGGTAGGTATCAATCCACCACTGAAAAACATTGTAATGGTGACATACAACATAATGCCATTTCTGGCGAAGAATTCTCTGCGAGAAAGGGCGTAAGCTCCCATTAGGGTAAAAACAACGTTGATTATGGTACCTACGACGGTGTACCAAATGGTGTTTCCATATGAAATCCATATTTCTTTATTCTCAAACACCATATTATAGGACCCTAAAGAGAATCCTTTCGGCATTAACCAAACTTCTTGAGCAAGTACTGCATTGGGCTCACTAATAGACATGCTGATAATATAGACAAAAGGATAGAGGGTGACCAGAGTCCCTATTATTAACAAGAGCTCAATGAAAAAATCACTTAGTTTATATTTGGCATATGACTTTTGACCCTGTATAAATTGATTATCCATATTATTTCCCTCTACCATAATCCTATCTGTGTGTAATGCCTACTTATCCGATTTACACTAAGTAGTAATATAAAATTTATTATTGAGTTAAACAAACCTACCGCAGAACCAAAGCTATACTGTGCATTTAAGATTCCCCTTCGATAAACATAGGTGGAAATTACATCAGACACATCGTAGATAGCAGGGCTGTACATTAGGATAATCTTTTCAAATCCAACATTCATTAGATTCCCTAGTGCTAGAATTAATAGCATCACTGCTGTTGCTCTAATTCCGGGAAGGGTTATATAACGCATTTCCTTCCAGCGATTACAACCATCTATCCTAGCTGCCTCATATAGCTGGGGATCAATGGAGGTTAGTGCTGCCATGTAGATTATTGAGTTCCAACCATAGCTTTGCCAAATCCCAGATCCAATGTACAATGGCCTGAACCAAGTCGATTCACCCATAAAATTGATAGGTTCCATGCCAAACCTTCTTAGTAATTGGTTAATAACACCGTCTGAAGGAGATAAGAAGTTGGACAGAATTCCTACCATGACAACCAATGAAATAAAATGGGGTAAATAGCTGATGGTTTGTATTGTGCGTTTTAGATTTTTTCGTCTTATCTCATTTAGTAGTAGCGCAAAGATAATAGGAACAGGAAAGCTGAAGATTAAAGCCAAACCACTGAGTATAAAGGTGTTAGATATTAGCCTGGTAAAATAAATGGAGGAAAAAAACTCCTTAAACCACCTAATCCCAACCCATGGGCTTTCCCAAATACTTTGCCCTGGAGAGAAATCCTTGAAGGCAATTACCGCTCCATACATAGGTAAATAGTGAAAGACAAAATAGTAAATAAGCACAGGAGCCACCAGCCAGAGAAGATATTTATCCCTCCGGATATTTTTCTTAAATTTTTCACTGGATTCATTAGTTAAGATTTTCCTCATTTACCCCGCAGACTCCTGTTTCCTATTTTTTTCCACCACCAAGACGCCCATTTCTATAGGTGGTGCGTTTACTTCATGTATCTGTCATACTGGTCTTGCTTAATTTTAATGGCATCTTCAATGCCTAAGCCTTCAATGGATTTTACATATTCATCAAACTTATCCAGAGACTCTATGCCTTGAATGAACTTAATTATCATCTCATCCTTATAAGTGGTGATATCCGCCATTATCCCGGTAAAGCTGTCGCTTTCTTCCTTGCTGGCTAAAACCCTTGGGAAGGAAGAAACATAATACTTAGTTGCTATGTTGGATTGAGCTACTTCTCCATCGTATTGAAGGAATCTTTGCTCAATCATTTCTCGCATTAGTATACGAGGGAAGCTACCATTAACTCCCAAGCTAGCCTGGGCAATACCCGAACCAAATTCGCTTTTTAATATATAATCCGTAAATTGAGGCTCTCCATCTACCATCTCATAGCTAAGGCCTTCAAGCCCGAAGTTACCCATTAAAATTTCGCCTTCTTCACTAGCAAACATATAATCCAACCACTGTATAAGCACCTTGGGATTCTCACAATCCTTGGTTATGGCGTAATGTATATTTTCCGTAGGCTGCTCTTGCTCCATCATTCGATGTCCATTTGGCCCCTCTGGAGGAACAATTCCTTCCCATCTGGCGTGGGGAAAATCATTTATCATCCGCTCATTCCATTGAGGAAATTGCATAGTCATATCGCTGACTGATACCCCGCCGACATCGCCTATAGCTTTTGCAGTAAATTTATCTCGATTTTGAATATCCATGTCTGGATCCAGGATTCCTGCTTCATACCATTTGTTCATCTCCTGAAGCCATTCTTTCATTTTGGGGTCAATCCATTCGTAGACTATATCGCCATTCTCATCTGGATACCATCCATCACTAAGAGCTAGGTGTAGTCCATATGACCAAGCAATTTTATATAGTCCATTTATATTCATAGCAAGTAGAGGAATCTCATCCTTTTTGCCATTTCCATTAGGATCTCCATCTTTAAATGCCACTAGTACATCATACCACTCGTCTATGGTGTCTGGCTCTTTCAGGTTCAAGGTTTCCAGCCAGTCCTTTCGCATGCCGATACCGTTTAGGTTTACCATACTTCTAGCATCCACAACTGCAGAAAGGGTATAGATTCTGCCGTTAGGAGCTACCATAGCCTTTTTAACCTCTGGTCTTTCCTTAAACAATGAAATGATATTAGGTGCATAGTCTCCAATCAAATCATCTATGGGGATAATTACACCGCCTGTGGCGTAGCGAATTGGGTCATCAGGAACCCTTATTAAGTCTGGCAGATCTTTAGCTGCAGCCAACCGGGTTTGCATGGTTGTATTATATTGATCAGCAGGAGCTGCTTCGAAATTTACGTGGATTCCCGTTCTTTTTTCAAGCTCCTGAAAGGCTGGTAGATTTTCATTATAGCTGTTGGAAATATCAGCGTTTTCCACTGTAGCAAATGTTATGCTTAAGGGCTCTGATACGAGGGGCAGCTCATATGCCTCTGCCACCCGATCCTCCAGAGGGATGGAGTTTGCTCCATCATCATTTCCATCTGTAGAATTTCCTGTACCAGAATTACAGCCTATTAATATAAGACTAAAGCTAAGCATGATAGCCAGAATAGCTACCAGAAATTCTTTCCTTCTTCCTTGTATTTTACTTAAGTTTTCAACACTTGAGTTAGTTGTAGTCAAGTTTCTCATAGCAAATCCCCTCTGACAAATCATACTTTTCTTTCTTTTCTTTTTATCCTACGTCAAGACTTCCACTTCTATAAGTAGCAAGTTCATTACAGTTCAATTATTTTTCCTGTCTGGAAGGACTCTATAGCAGCTTCGATGATATATTGAGCTTGCAAAGCATCATGTCCAGAGCCATTTATCTCATCATATTTTGCGCCTGCATCTATCTGATCTATCCAATCACCGATACGGCTTTTGAATGTTTCACTGAAGGAGCGCATTCCGCCTAAGTAGTCATAGGTTTCTGTGGATATGCCTTCTCTTGGGTAGTAAGTCAGATGTTCACAAGCATCTTCTAATACGAAGCGACCTTTTGAACCAACTACTTCACATTGCTCCAGACCATAGCTACCACCTGCATCATAGCTTCCAACCAAATGACCGATCATTCCGTTTTCAAAGTCCAACAACACTTGCGCATTGGACCAAATTGCACGTCCTTCGCCTTTCATTAAAAAGGCTGCGACTCTTTTTACATCCCCTGCAAAATAACGGATTACATCAAAGGAATGAGGGTGAAGTGCTCTCATGTGGAACCAGGGAGAGGTTTCAACTGGATTGTTTATCCACATTCTCATGTTTATCATATGAGGTGTCCCCAATCTTCCTTCAGTAACCCATTCCTTGGCACGTACAGATGCTGGGGTAAAGCGATGATTCAGGTTAACTGCATAAGGTACCTTCTTTTGCTTAGCTAGTTCAACCATCTTCTTGCCCTCTTCCACATCATTGGAAATGGGCTTCTCGCCAAGTACTGGTATTCCCGCTTCCAGCAATTCCATGGTTGGTGTAAAGTGATCGCCACCGTTTTCTACACCCTTAGTTGCCATACTACAGGCATCTAAATGAATTCCACTGGCCAGCATTTCCTGTACTGAGTAAAAAGCTTTAGCACCAAATTTTTCAGCAGCTGCGTCTGCCTTTTCCTTGATGATATCGCAAACTGCTACCAGCTCGGTTTTAGGGTTTTCGTGATATACCCCCGCATGAATGCTACCAATATTACCTACTCCTACAACACCAATTTTTAATGCCATTTGATGAACCTCCTGTCATTATCGATATTTTCTTGTTTTCATTATATCTCAATAAAAAAAGTACCGTTAGGAGAATCTCGGTACTTTTTTATAATTATCCGTTATGAAATTTTATTGTCTTGTAGCTATATACTGGTCAATATTTTTTTCTTCACTATTTTTCTAAAGGACAATTGTTCTAACATATAGAGAAAGCAAGCATCTCATCGCTAGTTTGTAATTTCCCTTGCACTTCATGAGTTGATAACGATTGACATGCGATTTTCTGTTTGTTATTCTAATTCTAGAAAAATAAATTACTGCAAGCTTGCAAGGAGAGATATAATGGCCATTAATAAAAAACGTATCATTATACC
>JAAZEK010000219.1 GCA_012512335.1 Clostridiales bacterium
CTTATAATCCACCGTCCCATCCATATGAATAATCGGACAAGTCAGTGTTCTTGCTCTTTGTTCGATTTTTGATAATGTACGTGTTGCTACGAAATCAACAAAGTTTTTCTGCCTTTCATACAGATCCCCGCCCTCACGAGCACGGTCACCGAATTTGTCCAGGTTGCGCTGCTTGACACGCTCTATACGCAATTTAAGAGGAGCTTCAAGGCAAATGGCAAGCTTATATAACGATTGTATTTCTTCGCCAAAATCTCCTGTAACTGAAGTCAGGACAAAGCCACGGCTATTTTCTATGTCAAACAGCATTTCCTTTGTATACTCCTCGAAAGATCGCTCCACGGTGTATGGGATTTCCGATTGTTCAAAAGCATAATCCTCGTGATCTAAATGCTTAAAGCCGAGCATGTGTGCAAGTTCACGCCCTAGGGTGGTCTTGCCACTCCCGTTTGCGCCGAATATAATAATGCCACAGGGTTTGTTCATCTAGTCACTCTCCACCCCTCCATCAGTTGTTCCCATCTGACTGCTACATTTAAATATAATGTTTTATGTTTTATATTTTATAGGATATTTTACCATAGCAATTATCATATTTCAATGACTTAAAACAGCAAAACAAAGCCGCTATATCCATGGGAAATATAAAAGGGGATGCCTCGGCATCCCCTTAGACTAAACATATTTTTGACGTTTACTTCCTATCATCCCCGACTTTTGATCACTGCCTGTGCTGCAGCCAATCTGGCAATCGGTACGCGGAAGGGCGAGCATGATACATAATCTAAGCCCAAGCTATGGCAGAATTCCACCGAGCTGGGATCTCCTCCATGTTCCCCGCAGATACCAAGATGAATATCAGGATTAGCACTTTTACCTAGCTCAACAGCCATCTGCATAAGTTTGCCTACACCTACCTGGTCCAGCCTAGCTGTAGGATCTGCTTCGAATATCTGAGCTTCATAATAGTCATCCAGAATTCTTCCAGCATCGTCACGGCTTAAGCCATAGGTCATCTGAGTTAAATCGTTGGTTCCAAAGGAGAAGAACTCAGCTTCCTTAGCAATTTCGTCTGCAGTCAGACAAGCCCTTGGAATTTCGATCATGGTACCAACCATATACTTCAGCTCTATACCAGACTCCTTAATAACCTGGTCGGCTGTGGTAGTGATGGTATTCTTAACAAATTGTAACTCTTTGATTTCACATACAAGAGGAATCATAATCTCTGGTACGATATCAAAGCCTTTTTCTTTTTTAACTTCCAGAGCAGCCTCAATGATTGCTCTTGTCTGCATCTCAGCAATCTCAGGATAAGAAACGGCTAAACGGCATCCACGATGTCCAAGCATAGGATTTAGCTCCTTTAAGCTTAGTACAATGGATTTTAACTGTTCAAAGCTAATACCCAATTCGCCTGCCAATACTTCGATGTCTTTGTCTTCATGAGGTAGGAATTCATGTAAGGGAGGATCTAAAAGCCTGATGGTAACTGGTCGGCCTTCCATTGCCTCATAAATTCCTTTGAAGTCTTCTCTTTGTACGGGAAGTATTTGGTCTAGAGCTTTTCGACGATCAGCTTCGTTGGTGGCAACAATCATCTTACGGAAGGCTGGAATTCTATCAGCTTCAAAGAACATATGCTCTGTTCTGCATAGACCAATTCCCTCTGCACCAAAATTAACAGCTTGAGAAGCATCCTTGGGAGAATCCGCATTGGTTCTTACCTTAAGAACACGAATTTCATCAGCCCAGTCCATAAAGATTTCGAAGTCACCAGTAAGTGTGGGCTGCTGGGTTTCGATACTTCCACTATACACATAGCCAGTGCTACCATCTAGAGAAATGATATCTCCTTCATTATAGGTTTTACCACTAGCTAAGAAGGTTTTTGACTTTTCATCTACACTGACTTCAGAGCAACCAGCTACACAACAGGTACCAATACCCCGGGCAACAACAGCTGCGTGAGAGGTCATGCCGCCTCTGGAGGTTAAAATACCTTCGGAGGAATACATACCTTCGATATCCTCAGGAGAAGTTTCTTCTCTGACTAAAATTACCTTTTCACCTTTATCGGCTGCTGCCTTGGCAGTTTCAGCAGTAAAGTATACGGCACCTGCGGCAGCACCAGGAGATGCAGGCAGGCCCTTAGCTATAGGACTTGCAGCTTCTAGTGCTTTGGGAACGAAAGTAGGATGAAGTAAGGAATCAAGCTGCTTAGGATCCACCTTTAAAATAGCTTCTTCTTTTGTTAGAAGTCCTTCAGAAACTAAATCAACAGCAATTTTAACTGCTGCCTGAGCTGTTCGTTTTCCGTTACGAGTTTGAAGTATGTAAAGCTTGCCATTTTCAATTGTGAACTCCAAGTCCTGCATATCACGATAGTGGTTCTCTAGTTTATTAGCTATTGTGACGAATTCTTGGTATACCTGTGGATTGGTTTCTTCTAAGTGATAAATTGGGTTAGGGGTTCGGATACCAGCAACCACGTCTTCCCCTTGAGCGTCCATTAAATATTCGCCATAAAGCTTCTTTTCTCCAGTTGAGGGGTCACGTGTAAAGGCAACACCAGTACCAGATTCTTCGCCCATGTTACCAAACACCATAGCCTGTATGTTAACAGCAGTGCCCCAGCTACCTGGGATATCGTTCATTCTTCTGTATACTATAGCGCGAGGGTTGTCCCATGAACGAAAAACAGCTTTGACTGACTCTAACAGTTGTGTTTCAGGATCTTGAGGAAACTGTTCTCCCTTTTCCTCTTCATAAAGGTCTTTAAATCCTTCTACAATTTCCTTTAGGTTTTCTGGCGTAAGATCTGTGTCCAATACCACGTTATTTTCTTTCTTAACTCGGTTCATAATGGCATCGAATTTAGATTTTTCAATTTCCATAACTACATC
>JAAZEK010000220.1 GCA_012512335.1 Clostridiales bacterium
AAAATGTATTACTCATGAGAATATATTGTATTAGTGTTAGTTGAATTTGCTTCCTTATTAGCTTAATTGAATTTTGAAAAGAGAATAACGACAAAAATCCTTTGATTAAGTAGAGCTTTTGATATATATAAAAGTATCCCGTAGCCCTGCAAATAGCAGGATTACGGGATAACCGGACTATTATTTAACTAAATTTACAGTATTAAAGCCAGCTGGATTCCACGGAGCTCCACCTTCCCATCCTATATACGCACTAGCCCCATGATAACTACGGAAGAAGATTGCCTGTAAGGATGCTATTTCATTTGGATCATCAACACCTATCAAATTAAAAGGAATTGCTTGAATTGCGCTCCAACGATCATCTCCTATACTTGCACTATAATCCCACTCGCCCTCAACATAGTCAGCTGGAATGGTTCTGGGTCTGACAAATTTATTTCCCTCTGGATTAGAGAAGAAACCCAAGAAGGGATCATCTGGATTAATAGTTATATATGTTTCATTTGAATCATCTTGGCCACTTGCCCACCAGAATCCAGATCCAGCTAGAGCGCCAGAAATCATTTTTGATAAATCATCATCAAAGTTTTCATAACCAATATAGATATAATCGTCATCCCACAGTAATCGAACTTTTGTTTCTGCTGGTGGTTCTACCTTGCTATTAATAATGTAAAACTTATCAACTGCTACAGCACTTTCCCAAGGCCCTTGACTAAAATCAAGAGATTCCATGATTTCTTCTTTACTTGCTTCTGTTCTATATGCATTAGCCTGAATTACTTTGTAACCAATTTCTGAAAGAAATGGATTTAGTTGTTCACTAACTGTTCCACCATCTGGCTCGTTTTCTGCCACATATGCCTCTAATGCTTCAATATATTTAGGCTGGATTCCATCCAAAAATCCTCGGTTGGCACCGTAATGTTTTAGGATCGGATCAGGGACAAACTCATCTGGTATTTCAAGACGCCTTTTGGCCATGGTGTAGCTTTCTTTAACCCTATCCATCATCTTTAAGGCATCTTCTTCATTTAAGGGTATTTCTACGGTTACCTCATTAGAAATAGGAAAGCTTAAGAAAGATGTTTCATAATATTCAAAGCCTTCAATAAAGTATTCTGCACGAGTTTTTTGAGGATCTGTCTTAGCATTTTCAAGAACCGCATACAACAGATATTGCTGTGAATATAATTCTTCTCTTGTAAGCTCCCTTAAATAAGTCAGATTATTAAAGTCTAAGTAAACCCTTGGTAAACTTGGGAACCAGTTAAAATCAAGAATTCGTACTGTCCAAAACTCCTCCCAAAATTCAAAATATTCTCTTAAGTAAGGAGCTGCATCTTCGCCTACTGCACTAACATACCAATCATCTAATAATGCATCTACATCTTGATCAGGGTCCCACTGAAGTTTTGATGCCAGCCATGCTTTTGGACCTTCACCAGCGAAGTTAGGATATAATTCTGCTACATGACCAATTATACCTTGGTCTTTAGCAAATTTATAATTTTCATCCATTTGATTAAAGTAAACTCGTGGAAGGCTATAAGCTGCACCGTACATATAATCATACCAACCTATGTTCTCTGC
>JAAZEK010000221.1 GCA_012512335.1 Clostridiales bacterium
CAATTAATTCTTCATTTAACTCATCAATACCCAAACCAGGTTTATCAGGCACATTTGCAAAGCCATCAACAATCAATGGATTATCAATACCGATTGCCAAATCGTTCCACCATGGAATATCACTGGAGTGATACTCTACAGCCAAAACATTCTGCGCTGCTGCTGCACAGTGTATTGCCGCCATACAAGCTATAGGACTTTCAGCCATATGAATAGCCATTGCTACACCGTATTCATCACACATATTAGCTAGCTTCTTCATTTCTAAAGCACCGCCGACAGTTAGAACATCAGGATGAACAACGGAAACCCCACCACTTGACATTAAAGGTTCAAAGTTTTTTGCTAGGTAAATGTCCTCACCAGTACAAATTGGTACATTGCAAGCATTGGCTATTTTAACGTAATGGCTAGTATAATGCCATGGTGCGATATCCTCTATCCAAGCAATATTGTACTTCTCCAAGCGTTTAGCAAACATTATACAGTCCTCAATTGCAATATGTCCAAAGTGATCAATTGCAAGAGGTACTTCATAGCCTATAACCTCACGGACTTCCTTAACATAGTTTTCGAGGTAATCCATACCCTTTTGGGTAATATGGATTCCTGTTGCATGATGAGGAATAGTGAACACCTCATAGTTTTTACCCAACATCATATCCATGTCAACTGAGCCCTTCTGGTGGTTTATCGCCTTCATGGAATACTTTTTTATATCCTCCAAGAAACCAAGAGGCGCATTTAGACAGCCTGGTTCATCCAACATCAGTTCGATACCTAAATCCATTTTTACAAATGTGAAGCCTTTGTCAATGCGTTGCTTTAATGCTTTCCCCATATCGGTACCAGTATGCTTGCCATCTACGTCTGTGTCGCAGTACATTCGTACCTTATCACGAAACTTCCCACCTAGCATTTGATAAAGTGGAACTCCCCATGCTTTACCTGCTAAATCCCATAAGGCGATTTCTATTCCAGACACACCTCCACCTTGTCTACTGTGTCCGCCAAATTGTCTGATACGACGAAAAAGCTTATCCACATTGCAAGGGTTTTCCCCAACAAGACGAGATTTAAGCATAAGTGCATATGTTGCGCTTGATGCATCCCGTACCTCACCGTAGCCCACTATGCCCTGATTTGTATAAATCTTTATAAGCGGACAATGCTTAGGTGCACCGTTAATATTTGTAACACGGATGTCTGTAATTTTAAGCTGTGAAGGGTTGGAATTTGTATTTACATTTTCCGAAATCCTTTCAATTATATTATCCCCATCCACTCTGTCCATCTTCTTCCCCTCCTTTTTGACTTTTTTATTCCTTATTGTTATTATGAAGCATATAGCAATATGCTGCTACAAATATATTATTGGATTTGCAAAGTATATTACGATTGAGGTGTAAGTTTTGATAAGCAATGAATCTGCCATTATCTCTGAGGAAAGTAAAAAATGCCTGCTAAAGCTTTTTCATTCCAAGGTAGAAGCTGGACAAAGAGCCTATCGGCAACACCACCATACGGAATTTGAAATATCTCTATTCCACTCTGGGAGAGGTATTTATACTGTAGGAGATAAGACCTACGAATTTCAAAAAGGCGATGTATTTATGTTTAGCAGTGATGAGGTCCATTGCATTACAGATATTTATCCTGATGAACCCTTTGATCTTATGAATATTCATTTTGAACCCATGTTCATATGGTCAACTGGAGACACCATATTTGATTTAAACTACCTTAAAATATTTTTTCAGCGTAATGATAGCTTTGAAAATCGATTGGACCGAAATAATCAGGCAACAGAAAAGATAAGAAATCTTATGAATGAAATTGAAAGAGAATTCATTGAAAAGCAGCCTGAGCATGAATTAATGGTAAAGGTCGAGCTATTGAAAATTCTTGTTACAGCTACTCGTAGCTATGATTATGTAAAAACCGATTCATTCATCACGGCTAAAACACAAAGCCTCTTGAGTCTTGAAAAGGCAATGAATTATATGGACAAAAACCTGATGTCAGACCTTAGCCTGGAGGATATCGCTCAAATCGCGAATATGAGTAAGAACTATTTTTGTACTATCTTTAAGAAAATGAATGGCATAAGCCCATGGGATTATATTACAACAAAGAGGGTTGAAAAATCCATGCAACTACTAAAAAGCACCCAGGCAAATATCCTTGATATTGCACTACAATGCGGATTTAACAACACAGCTAACTTTAATCGGGCATTTAAAAAGGTTACCGGAAAGGTTCCTAGAGACTATAGACCTTAAAATTTTCCTAGCGATCAACCTGATAATTAACCTAATGATTACGCTCCATTAATTCATCTGTTATTTCCTGAAAAGCCCTCTTTGCAGGAATGTTCGGCAAATTACTCAAGCTACTTCGACAACGGTCCAAATACCGCCCTGCCAATAATCTGGATTTCTC
>JAAZEK010000222.1 GCA_012512335.1 Clostridiales bacterium
CTGTGAATCCCATCGTCTCAATTAGAAGCCTGATAACAGCTTCTTTTGAACAATCTACTTTTCTTTCGGGAGCTCCAGAAATTTGTTCGAAATAATCAAAAAGACCTAAGGCTGTAACCTCTCTTACTACATCCCCATGGTCAGTTCCACTCGCTACATATAGTTTCAATCCCATGTTGTGTAAGGCTTGAATAAATTCTTTGGATCCTTTTATCATAAAATCCTCTGGACTACTTTCGCCTTGTTCTAGCTTTTCCGCTCTAGTTTTCACCATGTCTAGCAACCTTCTATTGTACACATCCTTATACCACCAAGCATCATGAACCTGGGGGTTGTACCCGCGCATGCGAACTTCTTTCTCCAGCCACTGCATCTGGAAAATGGTTTGAATACCTGTTGACTCATCAATATACCCCTTAACTTCTCTGGTGAGCTGATCATCAGGCAGACCTCCCCCAGTTATCATTTCTATCATTAAGGGTTCCATTATTTCTTCCCAGCCTTGCCTTAGGGTAGATATTGTACCGTCAAAATCAAATATTACAGCTTTTAATTCTGGTCGATCATTTCCGAGTTCTTTAAATATTTCCATGCCAGGGAAAATCCTTTCCCCTTCCTTATTTAAATGACCATGATTTTTATGCATTCTTTTTCTCCATTCGCTTAACTATTTTATCGTACAAATTAGGGATAGTAACCAAATGGTTGCCCTCAATGTAGAATCCCTTACCTCCTAAGCTGGTAGGCCTATTTATTACGTTCTTTCGTGGCCTGTAATAGTAATGAAAATGATTATCTGATACCTTTGACCTATAATCTCCCAAAGGAATGATATCGAAATTGGCAGTCGTAAGTTTTTCTATTTTATAACCTTGATTACGCCCTATGGATAGTGCCTTCAGGAAAACTTCAGCACCGGTAACCGCAGAACCAACGTTCAGAAATACGCCACCCTCTAGCTCTGAAACACTGCCACATAAGAGAGAGAAATCAATTCCGCTACTTCCTCCTAATGCTGCGAAATTAGCTAATGGATGCTGATGGATTATGTCCGTTCCAATGGTAATGTGATAAGTAGCTGGTATTCCCCTTTTGTAAGCCCTATAAATGATGGAATCCTGAGCATGTGGAAATCTACTTAGATTTTCATCCATATAGCGTGCTAGGCTTTCCCCATATCCATATCCCTTTTCAAATCCTTGATTTATTGCCTCATTCATCCAAGCGCCAGTTTCTTCCCACATCCCGAAAGAACCATCTTCAATGGCAGTAGGAACATGCTCTGATGTTCCTCCTAGATATGCCAATTCAAAATCATGTATACTACCTGCGCCATTGCTGGCTATATGTGTAAATATATCCTTCTCAAGCATTTCTATAATATAACGAGCTAATCCACATTTGACAACATGAGCGCCCATAAAAAACACAACTGGTCGCCCCTTTAATCTCGCTTCTACTATACGATCCGCCAACTCATCTAATTCAGGTCCATCCCATTCAGGTACCAAATCCTTATTAGGCTGTGCCATATTTTCGATGGTCACTAAGTTAAGTCTTTCCTTAACAGAATACGTCTTTGTCTTTTTTAAATCTAAGGGTTTCATTTTATCACCTACTGCTATTTATAATCTTGCTTGCCTGCTCCATAATCTCTTCTGGTGTTGCTGTACCAGTCATGCCAATCTTTTTAATCACAACAGAAGACGCAAGGTTGGCAAAGCTTATGCATTCTGGGCCTGTAAATCCGGCCCCGTATGCACAGGCAAAGGCTGCTAGAAATGTATCTCCAGCACCTACGATGTCAATAGGTGGCTCTACAGGTATACTTTCAGATAAGTAAAGCTCGTCACCTGCATACCATATGGCTCCTTTGTTTCCCATTGTTATTACAACTGGAGCTTTGTTCTGTTCATACAGTTTAATTGCTCCATTTGTAATGCTATCCAAATCAGCTTCTTCGGACATCTGCCTGCCTTCCAATGCCATCATTGCCTCTATTTCATTTGGCTTTATAATTACATTACGGTACAGCCCAATCCTTGACCGACTGTCAACTATGACGGTTTTGCCTTTACTCGCTAGCGCTTCAAGTTCTTCCCGCACCTTATCACTTATAACCCCGTGTTGCAGTTGGTCGCATACAATAATGACATCTACTTCATTAGACAGTGTAGTAAGGTTA
Source organism: Clostridiales bacterium (assembly GCA_012512335.1). Classification (GTDB taxonomy): domain Bacteria; phylum Bacillota; class Clostridia; order Caldicoprobacterales; family DTU083; genus UBA5454. The sequence goes on from JAAZEK010000222.1 coordinate 2,186, forward strand.
TTTATGATGTCTGCTTCTTGTTTTTCCGTCAACGCTACTCGATTCTCAAAATCTATCCTTGGATCTTCATATGAAACACTAGAGTATCCTCTTCTCATTGGTTTGCAATATGCAGGTGTAACCCAATCACTATCAGCCAGTATGAAACTGGTGTTTATCCCCAGTTCCTCCAGTGATGCTAAGAGGCAATCTCCACGCCAATCTTTACCTATAAGTGACAACATACTGACACTGCCAGCATTGAGACTGCTGACATTAGCTGCAACATTACCCCCTGCACCAGGATAGATTCGTTCCTTTACAACCGGTAATGGATAGTGAGGGGTTTCCCTAGACAGCTTACTAAGTCGCATATCAGCATCCCAATAAACATCTAGGCACCCATCCCCCACTAAACCAATTCGGATATTTTGAATTTTTTTAATCATATCCAGAAGTCGGACATCTTTTATATCTAACTGAATCATCTCTTTTGCCTGCATAGAGTCCTCCTAAAATAAATATAATAAAATTGCTCCTGGATATAGTATAATAGTGTACAATACTACATTCCATATACGAACTATAGAATATTTGTAAAAATTAAAGCCTCATAATTTCCATCTACTTACCTGATGATTCTGAATGTCTTTATCTCAAAAGGCTTAATGAAAAACTCAAAGGAGTCTGAGTCAGTACACAGAAGATGTTCATCTACCTCCATGAGATTGCATTCAAACACTTCTCTTGCAAGGCCTGACAAATTAATACTTGTATTACCCCTAGTTCCATTAGATTCGTAAACTCGAATAATTAAACCACGTTCATCTTCTGCACATATTATCGTATCAATGATAACATTACTCCTTGAGATTTTCGCAAAGGAACTATCGTCATCCATGATTCGACCAATAATTGAAGTAAATGGAACATTGAGCTCGTATCCTACATTGACTGTCTTACCCTCACGATAATCACCAGCATGAGGCATTAAAGAATAACACATCTCTTGGATACCTTTATCTGCATCAGGGTCTGGATCTGTAGGAGCTCGAAGTAATGTAATGCGCATGCAGTTATCTTTAATGTCATATCCATACTTGCTGTCATTCAATAGGCTAACACCGTAGCCACCTTCCGACAAATCTGCCCATTTGTGACCACACACCTCAAATTTCGCCTTATCATAGGATGTATTCCAATGGGTTGGGCGTTCAATTGCACCAAATTGGATTTCATATACAGCTTTGCTTGACAAAACATTGACATGGAATGCTGCCTTCAGCATTTTTTCGGTTTCATTCCAATCAACTCTAGTGCGGAAGTCTATCCGCCTAATGGAACGATATATAACAATATCCTGGGTTATAGTAGATAAGTTAAATTTTTTCGTAACCCGAACTACCCCTTTAATAGGCGATTGCTCTATAACTTGAACAGTTCCATCTATAAGGTTCCAGCATTTATTCTGGTACTCTAAATCGATATTCCAGGCTGTTTCACAGTATGGCTTATCTTCAAAAATCTGTAGATGATTAGATAGCTTCCCCTGCTCTAATATTTCACAATTGTTTATTTTATCGTATATACTTGTCAGGTTCCCATTTTCATCCAATCGAATATCATAAAAATCATTTTCTATCCTGTCTTTACTTACTTTAATAGTTGTTGCCTCTACTGATGATTTTTCAACAATATTATAAGATGCGCTACCA
>JAAZEK010000223.1 GCA_012512335.1 Clostridiales bacterium
GCACATTTAGGGGCGCCTTGGGGCGAGGAAGCATTCAGTGCAGCCCTTAGTCATCCTAATATATACCTAGACTTATCAGGAGGACAATCTGAATTCAAAGTGCGATGGCTAAATGAATATTTACATCGTGGTATAGCAGAAAAGCTATTGCTCAGTGTCGATTCCACTTATGGTCGCGAGCAATATCATAATGATGTCCTGCATATGCTAAGCTTTTGGAACGACTATTTTGACATAATACTAAGAAGGCACGAAGCCTATCGTCATAAGGACGCCATTTTTAGAGGAACAGCGCTTTCTATAATCAGTAAATACTTGGATAAGTAATAGCTAAATGAATAGAAAGTCTTAGTATCAAAGACTTTATAGGTATATAGGAGGATAACATGCAAGATGTAGCTGAAATGATTAACAGGTGGAAGGAATCACAGGATGAATCTTTCCGAGTGGTGGCATTTGGTTCTAGCAACACAGAATTGTCTTGGTGGAGTAACGGCAGACACAACTGGGTAGATTGGCTCTACATTAATTTCAGAGCAAATATTGGAAGGAATGTTACTGTTATAAATCAAGGCATAGGTGGAGATACAACTCAACTACTGCTTAATCGCATTGATAGGGATGTTTTATCATTTGGACCTTCAATGGTAATTGTAACGATAGGTGGAAATGATGCAGCAAAAGGTATTTCTCTTGAACAATACAAGGAAAACCTAGAACGGATATGTTCAATAATACAGAAAAACAATGCATTACCAGTACTGCAAACTTACTATTGTCCAATTTATGAAGATGGAATAGAAGGATTTGAAAAGCTGTTTGAGGGTTTCGTACAGGCTAACAGGGATATTTCTAAAAAGTTAGAATTGCCCTTAATAGATCAATACAGCAATTTTGAGCCTTTTTACAGGAGACATAAAGAGGATTATAAAATGATTATGCGGGATTGGATTCATGTTAACTATCTGGGTAATTTCCTTATGGGCTTAAATGCTTCCAAGGCTCTCGGTTTACCTGAACTTGAAGTTCCTGAGGATATTCAGGATGATGTGAATTTTTTGCTGGGTAAAATGTAGGATAAATTTTGTAGAAGGGGTATTTGTAGGAACGTACTTTAGCTTGTTGTTATTGAGTTGTTTCAATATTAATAGTATACTATCTTTAGGAAAACGAGAAGCAGTTTGTCTTTCTGCTTCTCGTTCCTATGTAACAAATAGATCTATAAACGCGCCCCAATCATTGGGAGCAATAATATAAAATGATTCATGGAATTCGTTTGCCTTTAATATCGGATTCAGGGAAGGATATACATACATGACTTTGGGTACTAGCAGTAACAAATTATTTTCAAACAATGATTTAAAGCGATTGATTTTGCCTCTAATAATCGAACAGGCCCTAGCACTGGGAGTAGGTCTGGCAGACTCCATTATGGTTGCAAGGGTAGGAGAAAGTGCGGTTTCGGCAGTTTCTCTTGTTGATTCAATCATGATACTGATCATAAATGTCTTTGCAGCCCTGGCTACGGGCGGAGCTGTGGTTGCTGGTCAGTATTTAGGCCAGAAAAATGAAGAAAAGGCAAGAGAAGGTGGCAAACAGCTTATAGCAGCTGTAACCTTCATATCAGTTGGACTAATGATTTTAATGTATATAGGCAGAGGTTTTATAACTAAGGGAATATTTGGTGCAATAGATGCTGATGTGGAAGGCTATGCAAATACCTATCTGCTCATAGTTTTCGCCAGTATTCCATTCATAGCCATGTACAATGCCGGTGCTGCTTTGTTCAGAGCTATGGGAAATTCAAAGGTTACCATGTTTACATCTATAATTATGAATATCATAAATGTAGCAGGAAATGCACTATTAATTTATGGCTTCCGCATGGGTGTTGAAGGTGTTGCCATACCAACTTTAGTCTCTAGGATGGTTGCTGCAATTATTATATTAAGCCTACTGTTTGACAGCCAGCTGAAGATTCATTTTAGTAGACCATTTAAATACAAGCCCAATAAAGAAATGATAGGAAGAATACTCCATATAGGTATACCAAATGGTATAGAAAATTCCATGTTTCAGTTGGGCAAGATAATGCTTCTAAGCGTAGTGGCAGGCTTTGGTACAGCTTCTATAACTGCAAATGCAGTGGCCAATTCCATTACATCCTTTGGACTTATACCGGCTATTGCTATAGGCTTATCCCTTGTAACAGTAGTTAGTCAGTGTGTGGGGGCTGGAGATTACGCCCAGGTCCGTTATTATACAAAAAAGCTTTTAAAATATGCCTATTTGTCTTTTGTTGCAATGCTTTTACTTATACTTCTGATACTGCCCTTGCTGTTTAACCTGTACAACCTGTCAGCAGAAACAGCTAACATAGCAAGAACATTAATTCTTTGCCACGCAGTTACTGCATGTCTCATCTGGCCCTTGTCCTTTTCCCTTCCTAACACGCTTAGGGCATCTAATGATGTACGATATGTAATGATAGTAAGTATGACTTCCATGTGGCTTTTTAGAGTTGGATTTGGTATTTTGTTTGCAAAATACTTAAACATGGGTGTTTTAGGTGTTTGGATAGCTATGCTGGTGGACTGGGTGGTTAGAACAACATTTTTCGTAATCAGATATCGAGGAAGTAAGTGGGAAACCATCTATAACAAAGAGTGAAATAAATGTACAAGGAACCTATGTGGAAGAGAAAAGCCCCGAAGTGAACCTAGAAAGGTTTGCTTCGGGGTTGTTCTATTTACATACAGATTGCTATCCGTTCTCAAATCATACATTGAAGCGGAAGTTTATAATATCGCCATCCTCGATGATTGCTTCTTTTCCCTCCAGCCTAACTAAGCCCTTTTCCTTCAGCTTGACCATCGAACCATGCTCAAAGAAATCGTCGTATTTTGCAACCTCAGCCCTGATAAAGCCTCGAGCAATATCCGTGTGAATCTTGCCACCGGCATTTTTCGCAGAGGTTCCCTTTTTTATGGTCCAAGCCCGTACTTCATCTTCTCCAACAGTAAGAAAAGAAGCAAGACCTAAAAGCTCATAGACAGCTGAAGCAAGCTTGTTTAATCCGGTTTCTGTCAATCCCAAATCCTGCATAAACATCTCTCTGTCCTCTGCTTCCAGCTCACTTA
>JAAZEK010000224.1 GCA_012512335.1 Clostridiales bacterium
CTATAATTTTGGAGAGGGAAAACAAGCAACTGGCAAAGCTGTTAGGTGGCAACTTGATAGGTATCGTGAACTTATCTTAAAAGAAGAAGCAGAAGGTGTTGTCCTACATACAAATACAATGGCAGATCTGGATTATGAGGCTTATGATGTTGTTGTTGAGTGGATGGAAAAGCATGGAGACGAAATTGTTCCAGATCTTTAAAATATTGGCTGGTACCTAATAAATGAATACATAAAGTTTATACATGTAATCTCCTACAAACCATCTAGAAAGCAAAGTCCCTACCATCACATTGACGGCAGGGACTTTACCTACTCTAACTCTAACTCTTTACTATTACTATTACTCTTACTCTTACTCTTACTCTAACTTACTCTGACTTAGTACTAGATTCTACTTCAAATCAGATATTCAATATTCAGTCAGCTTAATCAATTCCATAAGCTACTTCATATCCTGATCTAACAGCCATACCGATATTGCTTACAGCTCTGGCATCGCCAACAGTTCTAACGAATGGAGCAACATCAGCAAAGCTATCAAGTAGTGCTTGATCTGCTCTGTAACCAACGGATAACACAACAGCGTCAACATATCTTTCGACAGTTTCCTTAGTCTTCACATTCTCCATCACTATTGCTTTGTCTTCAATCCCAACTAACTTATGGGATGTGAGGTATTCAGTTTTATCCTCTCCTAAACGGCTCGTTACGTCAAGGAGATTCTGTGCGTAGGCACCAGGAGCAAGTTCTTCTAGCATTTCAACGATTATGGTTTTGTTCCCTGATTCCTGCAGCAATTCTGCTGTCTCCAAGCCGGTTAAACCTGAGCCTACAACAGCTATAGTCTTATTCTTTAGATCTGCTTCGCCACTTAAAATCTGCTCTACTGAGTAGACATTCTTACCATCAACACCAGGAATGTTCGGCACAATAGGTTTCGCGCCTACTGCCACCAAAACCGCATCTGGGTTAATTGCCTTTACCCTCTCAGGATCTGCCTCCTCATTCAAGTGTAACTCAATACCGAGTTCTTTAATTCGCTTCTCATAGTAGTTAATCAAATAATTTAAATCGTCTTTTTTAGGAGGATTCTTACCAATCCGTACCTGCCCACCAATTTCATCGGCCTTTTCAAATAGGACAACCTCATGTCCGTGCCTACTTAATGCTTCAGCGGCTACTAGCCCGGCAGGTCCTGCGCCTATAATTACAACTTTCTTAACTCCATCTGTTTTTTCACGCTCTGTATACTTTGCTTCAAAGCCTGTAAGTGGATTCACGGCACATACAACCTGACTGCCCTTGTTCAATTCTTCAAAGCAGAAAAGACAGGATATGCAATTTCGAATTTTATCATCCTCGCCTGCAAGGGCTTTTGCAGGAAAATCAGGATCTGCAAGTAATGGGCGACCGAAGCTGGCGAAGTCCATTATGCCTTCTTGTAAAAATTCTTCAGCCATAGCAGGCTCTCTGAATTTACTAACAGCTATAACGGGTAAACTGACTGCATCTTTAACAGCTTTTATAAAGTCTTTACGCCAGCCCTGCGGGACGGAAATAGGTTCTATTGCCAAATTCATACTTTCATAAGTACCACAAGACACATTAATAGCATCTACGCCTTCAGCTTCGCAAGCTTTCGCAATCTTGATACCTTCAGGGAGGTCAATATACAGTTCAGTGACGCCAACTTCTTTCAAAAACTCATCAACAGAGAGGCGAACCGATACTGCTATCTTACGCTGTGTTTTCTCGAATACATCGTGAATGATTTCCCGCATGAAGCGCATGCGATTGTCAAAAGAGCCTCCATACTCATCATCTCGTTTGTTTGAGAAAGGACTTAAAAATTGATTAATAAGATAGCCATGGGCTCCATGAATTTCTACGCCGTCTGCGCCGGCTTCCATAGCTCTTCGAGCAGTGTCTCCGAACTGACCTATAGTTGTTTTTATTTGCTCCTTAGTCATAGCCTTCGTAGGCTGTTTCATGACTACGCTGGGAATTGCAGATGGAGCAAGCAGATGATCAGATCCTGTAAAGGCTGCTACACCTTGTCTGCCAGAATGCTGAATTTGTACGAAAACCTTAGAACCGTACTTGTGGATTTCATCCACTAAGGTCTTAAATCCAGGAATGTAGGAATCATCGGCCAAGCTTAGCTGATTTGGACCTGCAGTACCATCTGTATTGTTGATTCGTACGATGCCTGTTATAATAAGGCCTATGC
>JAAZEK010000225.1 GCA_012512335.1 Clostridiales bacterium
ATTACTAAAAACGAGGTGTCAAAATGTCAAATTTTGTGTTCGAAAGATTTACAGACGATTATTATCGCTTAATCAATCAGACGGGTGTGAAACAAGCTGTGCCTAAGGCTGAGGGAAATGAAAAATTCAATGCCTGCTGGGACGGTGCTCTAAGTCCCGACGGTGAATTTTATTATACCCTCTCGTCTGAAGCAGGTATGTCCGAGCATGCCAAGCTGAATCGTTATGATTTTGAGAAAAATGAAATAGTTGATTGCTTCCGAGCAAGAGATTTAATCTTACCTAATGATCGTAAGCTACCTGCCAGTAAACTGCATACATCAATTAACTTTATGAATGATGGAAGAGTTATTGCCACAACTCATTCTACAGACAAGGCTGTCCAGCATAAAGAGTGGATGCCCTTTGGACATCATAACCATGTGTGGGAGGGGTTCCCCGGGTCTCATATTCTAGTATATGATCCAAAAACCGGCAAATCAGAAAATTGGGGAATTCCAGTTCCTCAAGAATCCATGTATGGTGCAAAGTATGATCCAAAGCACAATCGCTTATATATGATAGGATTTATGCGAGGTCATGTATATAGCTACTGTATTGATACTAAAAAGGTAACGGATCTTGGAAAAGCTGCTGAACTATATTGCTACAGGCTTTCACTTGGTGCTGATGGCAATATCTATGCCTGTACAAAAACTGGGTTCTACTTCCGAATCAATACGGAGTTAAACAAGCTAGAGGACCTGAATTTCCGTGTTCCTGACTACCCTGGAAATTATATAAACAACACATGGTATAAGTACCTAGCATGTGCCCGAAATCATGCTTCAGGAAAATTCATGTACATGTCCAACCTATGCGCAGATGATCTTTGGAAGCTAGATTTTGAAACCTTGGAAATAACTTCATTAGGAAGCAAAGTACCTAAGGATGGCCTATACGAATTTCCCAATGAATACTCAACCCATGCTTGTGACGCCTTTGTTATAGATAAATACAATGTGTTATGGTACAACCTGTATGTGTGGACTGTCAAGTCGTCAGAAGATTTCACTTATGGCAGAATGAATTACCTAGTTCGTTGGGACATAGAAAACGGTAAAGAGCCTGAGTGTATGGGAGTAATCGGAACAGAAGATAGAGCACACCGTAAGACCACTGAAATGGAAATTGATGTAGAAAGGGATATCATCTATTGCACTGATGTTGGCCGTGGGTTTGGCGAAGATGGCCCCAGTGTATTATCAATTGATCTGGCTAAGTTTAGAGAAAATATGTATACCCCAGGACCTATTTCCCAAGAAGAATATATGCGTCCTCGCACGTTAACTAAAGAAGAGTTAGAAGTAAGAGAATTAAAAGCAAAGAAGCAAGTTGGAGAAGAGGTTACGGCTGATAATCCCTTCCAGGCATTTCCTATACAGGACTGTTATCCTGTCCGTATTTGGAGAGAGGTGCCCCACACTAACATTGAAGATTCTAAAGTAATAGGTATGTGCTACGATAAAGAAAATATTTTACATGTGCTAACAGGAGCTTCGCTAAATGCAGATACTGCATCTTATGTTTTCAAGATCAAATATCGTGAAGTAATAGAGCGCATGGACTATAATTCACTTGAGGCTGACTACAAGCAATGGCTACTCAATAACATCATTCCAGGTGAATTAAAGTTCAACAAGGATGTTAAATTACCAGAAGCCACCGGTCGTAGGTATCGTGCTGTTGCATCAGCATCTGTTGAGTGGAATGGTGGACGTGAGATAGTAGGTACTATGGACGCTTTAGTCGCCATTGTCAATGCAGATGGCAAGGTATTCTCACTAGGCAACGCTGCCGCATATGGTCCTATTCATTGTATGTGCACCAATAAAAAGAAAACCAAGCTTTGGGGTGTTGCTGGTGATCCGGAAGATATGGGTTATGTATTTTACTATGATGACGAGACTGGCTTAAGGCAACTAGGCATTGTGAATTATAATTCCCATGGATACTACGGTACTACAGCCTCTAATGAGCTTTCCAGTATTATACTTAATAATGCAGAAGATACTTTGGCAATAGGCTCTATTGATCGTACTTCAACAGTCCATATTGTAGATCTTAAGGCGTAAAGAGGTGATAACCACCTCTTACTCCTTCCAATGTAATTACTCTATCAAGTTAAGTATATTCACATTATAGATTAAAGAAAAAAGGGGTGCTTCAAGTGAAAAAAATTGATATCCACGTGCATACAAAAATGTTTAAAGGTATACCGCGCAAAGAAGGGAATACAACTTTTGCCTCGCCTGAAGAGCTAATAGAGATGTATAAGCCAATTGGTATAGAAAAAGGTGTCATATTACCAGGTGGTGCAGTTGAGTGCTCAACACAGCTTCAATCCAATGAGGAAGTAATAGCCTTAGTAGAAAAATATCCTGATAGCTTTGATTGGTTCTGTAATGTTCATCCGCGGATGGGCGGGAACTCACCGGATTATGATCTATCCTACTTTATTTCATACTACAAGGACAGAGGGGCTAAAGGTTTGGGAGAGGTAACTGGTAATTTCTATTTTGACGATCCGTTTGCAGAAAACCTGTTCTATCATTGCCAGAGGACCAATATGCCACTTCTGTTCCACATAGCACCTCAAGTTGGAGGCTACTATGGACTCGCAGATGACTTAGGTTTACCAAGGTTAGAGAAGGCACTAGCGAAATTTTCCGATCTAATCTTTATCGGACATTCCCAGCCATTTTGGGCTGAGATTGGAAATGATACAACAGAAGAAAATAGAAATAGCTATCCTACTGGGAAGATACCAAAAGAGGGAAGACTTGTAGAGCTGATGAGAAAGTATCCTAACCTGCATGCTGATTTATCAGCTGGAAGCGGCCATAATGCTATAACTAGAGATCCGGAGTTTGGTTACGACTTCCTCGAAGAATTCCAAGATAGGATCTATTTTGGTACAGACATTTGCGCTCCAGAAAATGAAGGCGCCCCCTTTTTAGGATTATCTCAATGGTTGGATGAGGCAGCAGAAGCAGGCAAGGTTTCCATGGAAGCGCACAAGAAGATAAGTAGGGAGAATGCGGAGAATAATATAGGGATTAGATAAATCTAAATAGAACAGAAATGCAGTTGGTTA
>JAAZEK010000226.1 GCA_012512335.1 Clostridiales bacterium
AAGTATATCCATCCTTATTTGACCCCCTTCAACACTGAGGATATTGCAGAGAAGACTCTGGTTCCGTTCTCAGACATTGATGAGTACATTAGCCAAAGAAGTTCAGGGAAACTTGTATATGACATTAATGATCCTAAATTCCTGGACAATGAAGGTTATTAATAATTGATAATCCGGAAATGGATAGAGGCTACATCTGTAGCCTCTATCCTGAATAAGGTGTGCCGGGCAAAACAGTTTACGGGATGGCCAAGACTGCGAAGAGTGTAATTCGCGATGCGCAGGTGCTATCAGTAACTTAACGGTTAAGTAATGTCGGCAGGGTAGCTGCTTAAACTCATACATATGATTCTAGACGACAAATTTCATCTGCAGACAGTCCGCAGAGTATAAAAATCCCGGGAATTATTTCGAAAAAAACTGATTAAATATAAGAGGAGCAGTAAAGATGCTTAATACAAAACAAATAGTTAATATTGCATGGAATAAAAAGTTTGTGATTCCTGCATTTAATATTCCTTACTTACCAATGATGAAAGCTGTGATCGACGCGGTTAGGGATGAGAATTCCTTCGCTCTGGTACAGGTAGCCAGATTGGAATGGGAAAAATTTGAATCTAAAAGTCTGAAAGCTGTTCGTGACGAGTACGAATGTTGGAAAGATGAGAAACATGTTCGGCTTCACCTGGATCATGTTCCTGTTTTAGATGAAGATAAGCTGTTTGTTGACTATATGACAATTATCGATGAGGCGATAGCACTTGGTTATGAATCTTTGATGATTGATGGTTCGAGACTTAGCTTGCAAGACAACATAGAGGCTACGAAAGAAGTGTGTATGGTAGCTCATCAAGCCGGTTTAGCATGCGAAGCTGAACTTGGCGCAGTACTTGGCCATGAATCAGGCCCGCTCCCTCCTTATGATGAAATATTTGAGAGTGGAGAAGGATTTACCAGAGTAGATGAAGCAGCCAAATTTGTTGAAGAGACCGGCTGTGACTGGTTATCAGTAGCTATAGGTAACATACATGGAGCAATATCAGAGGGAACGCGCGGACAAAAAAAGCTTGCGGCCAGACTGGATGTTCAACATTTAAAAGCATTGAAAGACATTACTAATATACCGCTTGTCCTCCATGGAGGTTCCGGTATAAGAAACGAATATATCTTGGATGCAATAAACAATGGAATAGCAAAGATAAATGTTGGTACGGAGATTAGACAAGCCTACGAAAGGGAAATGGAAAAAGGAGATAAAGAAGCAGGAAGAAAAGCTGTATATACAAAAACCAGAGAAATTATTAAAGAGCAATATATGATCTCAGGTACAGCAGATATTATTTCAGCCGCTGGTAAAATATAAGATTTAGACTGGAAGTGCGGCTGCCTAAATAGAAAATTCCGGGGTCTACATTAAATTTAACCCTAATTATTTGCTTTACTCAAGGGAATTAGGATGAAGACAAAAATCAGTATTTCATAAGATGTAAAAGTGAAAAGATTATTGAAGAATTTTGGTGAAAATAGATGGCATTATTAGGATTAGATATTGGTACCACTGGAACGAAAGCAA
>JAAZEK010000026.1 GCA_012512335.1 Clostridiales bacterium
CAACCCTTAGAATATCGCCATTATTCAGCTTAACAGCATAGTAATATGTTTTTTCACCTAAAGTATCAGATAAGCGAGTTGCATCACCACTGCCGTTTGAAATTGCAGATTTGATTTCAGGCCTGTCTAAATGGTTTTCCAGGGTGTCGGCCTGTACGAAGCTGTCGTATATGACAGTGCCATCGGGTGCGATCAGGGAGATACGGTTTTTGCTCTCTTTCCCGATTGCAGCGATATACGCCATATCAGCATCTGCATCAGACTCTATGGCTTTGCTGATAAAAATAGATTGGTTTACAACTTCTTTTCTCAGCTCTTCCGCCGAGTTGTTGTAAATTACACTGATAACCAATGTTGCTGTTAACAGGAGGGTAATAAAACAGGCAAGACATATGCTTCGAAAAACTCTTTTCCGCATGTTTATACCCCTCCTATTCTGTAACCAACTCCGCGTATGGTTTCAATGAAGTCTCCTGCCTCGCCGAGCTTTTGTCTTAAGGTGCGTATGTGTACATCGACCGTTCTGGTTTCACTGTCAAAATCATACCCCCATATTTTCTCAAGCAGCACATCTCTGGTTAATACAATACCCGCATTTTTCATTAAGAGCTTAAGTAATTCGAACTCTTTATATGTCAAATCAACAGGCGCACCATTTACAAGCACACTGTGTTTACTTGTATTGAGCACAATAGAGTTGTAGATGCATTCTTCGGAATCCTCGATATTTTCGGTGCGACGAAGCACTGCTTTGATTCGGGAGACAAGCTCCATCATACCAAAGGGCTTTGAAATATAGTCGTCTGCCCCCGAATCGAGCCCGATTACTTTATCATATTCGGAGCCTTTGGCTGTTACCATGATGATGGGTATCTTTCTTGTAGAAATGTCTGAACGCAAACGTTTCATAATTTTCATGCCATCCTCTCCGGGCAGCATGATATCCAGCAAAATGAGTTTAGGCTTTGTGTTTTGAAGGGAGTTGAAAAACTTTTCGCCATTTTCAAATCCTACAGCCTTAAAGCCCGTATTTTGCAATGTATAAACAACTAGCTCACGAATGCTCTTGTCATCCTCAACATAATAAATCATATTATTGCTCCTTGTGCTCTCCGGTAATTGAAAAGACTACCCATTCAGCAATATTGGTTGCATGGTCTCCAATTCTTTCAAGGTATTTTGCAATCATAATGATATCAACAAATTGTTCACCATCTTTTTGGTTGTTAGTTATCAGAGAAATAACATCTTTTTTGATTTTACAAAACAGTTCATCCACAACATCATCGTAGGCAATAACTTCTTCTGCAAGCTTTAAATCGCGCTTAACAAATGCGTCTATACTATCGGTAACCATTTTTATAGTAGCCGTGGCCATATCCGAAATATGCAATTTGTTTATATTGTCAGTTAGATCAACATATGCCACAATCTCAGCAATATCTGCTGCCTGATCACCGATGCGCTCCATATCTGTAATCATTTTTAGAGCAGCGGAAATAAGACGCAAATCACCTGCTACCGGATGCTGCTGCAGAAGTAGCTTTAGGCAGAGACTTTCAATATCCTTTTCTTTCTGATCGATCTCGGCTTCGGTTGCTAAAACCTTTTTACTCAGCGACATATCATTATCAAGTAGTGCTTTAACAGCACCTGAGATTGCATTCTCGCAAAGAGCACCCATGGAAATTAAGCTGTTATTAAGAATATCAAGTTGAGTATCAAACCTATTTCTCATCATCCAAACCTCCCCGTAATATAATCCTCTGTCCGCTTGTCACTAGGATTTGCAAAGAGTTTTTCGGTATCATCCATCTCTATCATCTCTCCCAGAAGAAAAAATGCAGTTTTGTCAGAAATACGGGTGGCTTGCTGCATATTATGTGTAACTATAACTATAGTATATTTCTTTTTAAGTTCCAGCGCAAGGTCTTCTATCTTACTTGTCGAGATTGGGTCCAACGCACTTGTAGGCTCGTCCATTAAAAGAACCTCAGGCTCTACTGCTAATGCCCTCGCAATACAAAGCCTTTGCTGCTGTCCACCCGAAAGACTAAGTGCACTTTTCTTTAATCTATCTTTAAGCTCATCCCAAATGGCAGCGTCAGTAAGTGAGCGCTCAACAATATCATTAAGCTTTGCTTTTGATTTAACCCCATGTGTCCTCGGACCATAGGCTATGTTATCATAAACGCTCATAGGAAAAGGATTTGGCTTTTGAAATACCATGCCCACCCGTTTGCGCAATAGATTAACATCAATATTATCATAGATATTCATTTCATCGAGAAAAACCTTGCCTTCAATCTTACAGCCTTCCACAAGATCATTCATACGGTTAAGAGTTTTTAATAATGTTGATTTACCGCAACCCGACGGTCCAATCAGTGCGGTAATTTCATTCGCGGGGATATTCATATGAATATTTTTTAATGCCTGAAAGCTTTCATAATATAAGTTTAAATTCTGTATCATAAATTTATTCATCACACTTTTCCTTTCCCTAACCTTTTTGCAACAAAGGCAGAAAGCGCATTTAGTCCGATTACAATAAAAAGAAGCACTACCGCAGTAGCATAGGACTGCTCAGTATTTAACCCTTCTGTCCATAGTGCATATAAGTGAATCGAAAGTGTTCTGCCTGAACCCATTAAATTATCCGGGATTTGAGCTACTGATCCGGCAGTGTATATAAGTGCAGCGGTTTCTCCCACAATTCGTCCTACTGACAATACGACTCCCGCAAGAATACCAGGCATAGCAGAAGGTAAAACTATTTTAAAAATAGTACGTAGCTTTCCTGCACCAAGACCAAAGCTCCCCTCACGATATGAATCGGGAACGCTGATTAGCGCTTCTTCTGTTGTCCGCATAATAACAGGCAATATCATGATGGCCAGGGTTAAAGCGCCGGCCAGCAGAGAATATCCAAATCCGAGAGTGGTCACAAAGAGCAAAAATCCAAATAATCCATACACAATGGACGGTATGCCGGATAATGTTTCAGCCGTTATTCTCACTACCGAGACCAGCTTATTCCCGCGTCTCGCATATTCCACAAGATAGATAGCCGAAAATATCCCG
>JAAZEK010000227.1 GCA_012512335.1 Clostridiales bacterium
AGATTGATTCGTGATGGCAACAGCGACTGAAATATATTTATTATTTTACTTACCAATAAACTGTAACACTGTAAATCTTACAATTTAGGAATTATCTTAATGTTATTTGTATCCTTATTATTAGATTCCCGTTTTACAATGTCCAGAATCATTGCAACTTCTTCTGGTACCAGTTCTGTTTTATCAACTATAACATTTACATTATCCTTATGGATAATAACTATTGCATCTTTTATTCCCTTGGCCTTGATTAGATTTTCTATTACTAACTCTGCTTCCATGTTAGTAGTAAGCTCTAACAACTGAACCTGAGCTTCTTTTATCACATCTGCATCAGAGTTAGGATTGTCGACAATTGAATTAATATGTCCAACTTCCTTATTACGTTCTTGTTCTCTTTCGAAGCGATAATCTCTAAAAAAGGTAGATGCTATAGATGCAGAGGTTTCATCAGCTTCCAGTCCCTTGCCTTGATTCTTAGGTTCTTCCGAATCATCAACGTCACTGACTGATATCTTACCACCTTGATCAGATGATTTATCTGATACCATTGACGGGTCCTTTGGATTTACAGCAGGGGTCGCACCTTGATTGAAAATAAAGTTCAAGTAACCCGTCACAATCAACAAGGCCACCAGTAAACCAACAATAATATTCTTTCTTCGGATAATAAACATTTTTTTCATTTTTTCACTCCTTGTCTCTCATTATAAAAATATCTACTTGATTGGAATCGACGCCTAAAACAGTCTGTACTGCTTTTTGAAGTTCCATCTGCACACGTATGTCTTCCGCTCCTTCAGCTACTACAATAACCCCTAATACCTCCGGTTGCACTTCCCTTGTGATAAGTGGCTTTGTTCCTTCTGAAGTGGACATACTGACGGGCTGGGAGTTGGAGTCAACTTGACTTACCTTACGGATACCACCGTTACTATCCCGCTCCTCTGTTTCAGTATTGGATTCTACAGTGTTCATTGCAGGAATGAGCTCCGCTCCTGATTTATATGTAATCATCACCTCTACCCTACCTGCTCCCTTAATAGTGGAGAGCACCTTTTTTAGACGATATTCTTGATCCGAATCTTCATCATTTATAACTGCCTGTTGCGTGTCCGACGAATCGTAGTTTTCATTAACTGCTTGTATATCTTCTTTAGGTTGGAACCAGTTGCCGAACAAGCCTATGATTATAGCTATGGCTAAAATGAAAATAAAATACTCGATATTCTTAATTTTTTTTATTCTCTCGATAAACATTCTTACATAAGTTTCCTTTTCCACTTTATCACCCCTAATCTTTTTTTCTCATTGGTGCTACTTTTTTATCCAGCGTCAAGACGCCCACTTCTATAAGTGACGAGTTCACTCACCATTAATATATATTAAGCTTGACTCAATATTATACAACTTAGATATATGTTCTTTTAAATCTAGTTCCATATCTGTACTGGTTAAGCTGCTATTTTCATCTATATTCTTTTCTTGCCTATTACTCTCACCAACTTCTATCCTTACCGTTTCAATAATGCTTGATTGTGCTTTGGATGAAGATGTTATATCAACTCTTTGAATATGGGAAAAATCCACTTCTCCATTTTTTTGTCCAAACTTTATATCAACGTCCAGGTTATCCAAGCCGGACTTGTATTTAAGTTCAAAGGCCAATTCTTTTTCTAGGTTTTCCTGCATCATTTTCTCCAGCCTGATCTGTTGATTTTCCTCGATGCGTTCCTTTTGCCAAGCTGTTGACTGGCTTTGCTGCTGAATTGAGTTTTGAAATATTTCATATTGTAGATCAGGTTGTTGTCCCATCAATTGAAGAAGAGGTTGAAGAAACATAATTAGAATCACTAACCCAAACAGAAAGCCTGTATACTTTCTTAGGCTTCCATTAGGGAGGACCATATCAACCAAGACTGCCAGTATTGAAACTATGGCTAGATTCGAAATCCACTCCCCTACCAAGGCTTCCACTTAATCACCTCACCTTAACATCATGCTTGTATTCCCTGTACCAATCATTAAAGCTACAGTCAGAAAGAACATAAGAGCGATACCTAGAACAGTAATCAATAAAACACTCAACACCTTGGCAATTCCACTTAAACATTCTGTTATCCGATTGTCGGTAATTGGCTCTAATAATGCACTTACCAGCCTATATAAGAATAGGAGTGAAAATATTTTAATGGCTGGAGCTAAACATAATAGAGCAATAATAATCAATCCTGCTACACCTATAGCATTTTTTAATAATAAAGAACATCCAACTATTAGATCAACTGACTCGGAGAACATTTTTCCGACAATGGGGATAAA
>JAAZEK010000228.1 GCA_012512335.1 Clostridiales bacterium
ACATATTTCCATGGATTATTATGATCTGCTTGATACAAAGTAACTACACCTGGGTGGATTAAGAACCCTTGGCCTTTTTTAATAGAGTAATTTCTTTCGCCAATAGAAAAAACACCCTCTCCATCGAGCACACAATGTATAAGATAATGATCCCTTACAGCTGGACCAAAGCTATGCCCTGGTGCGCAATTTTCTGCACCTACCTGATATAGGGATAAAACACTGGAACAGCTGTTAGCAAAATTATTCGATAAATAATGAACAATAAACTCCTCCCTTAACCTGTTATCCAACTTACCTCACAAATGGGGCAAACTGAGAATTAGATTAATTCAAATAGCGTAAATCAGCACCTACTCAACTAATATTAAAATCTTTGTATCCAGTAGAGATTAATTATAGCACAAAAACTTGAGATGCAACATTAAGACAATTAATCGCAACACTTTCCTATATAATTATTCCTAACTAGCTTGTATAATTAACTTAAATAGCATCTTTAGATAAACATAATAATATAAATATGAGGAGGATTTCTAAATGCCTAAAATAACCTTTATGGGAGCAGGTAGTACTGTATTTGCAAGAAATGTCTTAGGTGATGTAATGTGTTCACCAGCTCTTCAGGATAGCGAAATAGCGCTATATGATATAAGTGCTGACAGACTAAAGGATTCAGAGATTATCTTAAGTGCCATCAACAAGAATGTTAATGAAGGTAGAGCAGTTATCAAGTCATATCTCGGTGTTGAACAACGAAAAGAAGCACTGCGAGGAGCCGACTTCGTTGTAAACGCAATCCAAGTAGGTGGATATGACCCCTGCACTATTATAGACTTTGAGATTCCTAAGAAATATGGTCTTCGTCAGACAATAGCTGACACCCTGGGCATTGGTGGTATCATGAGAACCTTGCGTACCATTCCAGTTTTACAGGGCTTTGCTGATGACATAGAAGAAGTATGCCCAGATGCCTGGTTTTTAAATTACACTAACCCCATGTCAATGCTTAGCGGATATTTACAAAGGTACACTGCTGTAAAAACAGTGGGCTTGTGCCACAGTGTTCAGGTTTGCTCCGAACACCTACTTAAAGCCCTAGGTATGGAAGACAAGATAGAAGGACGACGAGAACTAATCGCCGGCATCAATCATATGGGTTGGTTGCTGAAAATTCAGGATAAGGACGGGAATGACCTTTACCCTGAAATCAAGAAAAGAGCGGCTGAAAAAAATGCTACAGAGAAACACAACGATATGGTTCGCTATGAATACATCAAGCATTTAGGCTATTATTGTACAGAGTCCAGCGAGCACAATGCAGAGTATAATCCATTCTTCATAAAATCTGCATATCCAGAGCTGATTGATCGCTTTAATATTCCTCTAGATGAATATCCCCGTAGATGCGTTCGCCAGATTAAGGGTTGGGAGAATGAACGTGATCAAATTCTTCAAGATGGTAAGATTACTCATGAACGTTCCCATGAGTACGCTTCTCGAATAATGGAATCCATTACAAGCAATACTGTGTATAAGATAGGTGGAAATGTGCTGAACAAAGGCTTAATAGAAAATCTACCTTCCGATGCATGTGTAGAGGTTCCTTGCCTAGTGGATGGTAGTGGAGTTAATCCAACCTATGTAGGAAAACTACCAGTTCAGTTAGCTGCAATGAATATGACTAATGTCAATGTACATTTAATGACAATTGAGGCTGCTCGTAGCAAAAAGATTGAAAATATTTATCAAGCTGCTATGTTAGACCCTCACACTGCTGCAGAATTATCTATCGACGACATTGTTAATATGTGTGATGAGATGATTGAAGCTCATGGGAAGTATATGGAGATGTATACTAGATAAGCTAGAAGATATAAAAAAGAAGATAGAAGATAGAACGAAATTCAATGTTACTATTCACAGCCAAAATAGAATGATATCTTATGTGGATTCTACGTTATGCCATTAAGAACGTTCTATTAGCTGTGAAAGTAACATTACCATTTTAGAAATCAAACAAAGGTGATGCATCAAAAAAGATATCATTTGGCAGACAAACTTCATGTTTTTCTGCAAATGCATTTACAAACTCCCTCGTTGGTTCCTTGTGAATTTCATATTCCTGTGCAAGTTCATTTTTCATTTCTTCACGTTTTGAGTAAGCATTTTCAGCATCTACATATACAATCCCATACATTCTGCCATATGAAAAATATATTTCATACAAATACTCTTTTGAAGAAAATAAACTAACCTCAACTACTCCATCATATACTTCACAAATTTCCAGATAGGTATTACTATAATGCCTCGCTTTTTCCGAAAAAGTTTCGGTTACATTTTCCCACTTATACATATCTAAAACCTCACTTTGATTGTTAATAAATCAAAAATATTGTACCACACACTTTTGCAGTTTGTCGATAAATTATTTACCTTTACTACGACAATGTTTTTTGACAAACAATTATCAACCTTATAGAATAATAAGAGACGAATCCTAATTGTTCATAGAGTTCTTATTACCCATTACTCTATATCTCAAAGCATATGGATCTAGCTAGTATACAGAAAGGGGGAACTTGAGCTTATTAGTTTATCTTTAATATTTATCAAAAGTTATTTTAATAATCTATAAAAGAGGAGAGATTTTGTGTTAAAACACGTTACAAGTCCTGGAAAAATAGGCAAAATGGAATTAAGAAATCGCTTTGTAGTACCTTCTATGGGTACTGGTCTAGCTGAGCTCGATGGTTTTCTAAATGAAAGAATTATTCAGTATTATGAAGAAAGAGCAAAGGGTGGATATGG
>JAAZEK010000229.1 GCA_012512335.1 Clostridiales bacterium
CCTCATCTTTGACCATTATCATTTCTGGAATATCTGATCTAAATATATAAACATTTTCAGGTAGTTCGAAAATTTCACCATGTTCTTTAATTGGATCGTGGTTACCTGCGATAATCAACACCTGAATCTTTTCTCTTTGAAGTTTTTTACAGGAATCAACAAAATAGCGGTTAGCATGTACAGACCTAGCCTCCTTATCGTAAAGATCACCTGCAATCAAAATAAATTTGGCATTGGATCGAACAGCCACTTGGCAAATTTTATCAAAAGCGCGGTAAGTTGCGGCTCGGCTTAATTCCTGTAGCTTAGAATGTGCCTCTATGCCATCTATATGTAAAAAGCTACCTAAATGAATATCGGCAGCATGAATAAATCGAAAATTAGCCATAAATGAATCTCCTCGTTTAGATTAGTCCTCGGTCTGCAAAGCTGAAGTACTTTTCTCCAGCGACAATAACATGATCTACCACGGAAACCGAAATGGCCTCACAGGCGGCTTTAATCTTTTTAGTAGCATCTATGTCAGCAGAAGAGGGTTGCAAGCTGCCGCCAGGATGATTATGTGCCAAAATAATACTTGTAGCCTTGTGCCTTAGAGCAGCCTCCACAATTATCCGAGGATATATGGGAGCGGAATCGATAGTGCCTTCATGGGCCAAGGCAGCATAGTTAACTTGATTTTGTGCATCTAGGCAGATGACATAAAATACTTCATATGGACGCCCATAAAAGAGAGTTTTCGCATATTCCCCTGCTTTACTGGTGCTATTTAGCTGTGGTTTGTCTCCCCATTTATCATTTAAGTAGCGCCGACACAAATCAGGAAGTAGAGTAAGCAAGGTAGCTACATTGGGGGTTAAGCCTGCTTCCTTGGTAAGATGCTCGTAACCAGCATCAAGAACACCTGATAAAGAACCAAACCTTTTTATCAATTCATGGGCGATTTCGTTGGTATCCTTCCTAGGTATAGCATAAAACAATAATAATTCTAAGACTTGATGCTGATTAAAACTATCCAAGCCTTCCTCTCGAAAACGACCCTTCAACCTTTCTCGATGACCCTCGTGCATCAATACTCACACCCTTTACAATTATACAATAAACTAGAACACATATTCGACATACAGCCTCTGCTTTCCTTCTTTATTTTAATTATTTATCCAAAAAAGAAAAGCCGGCATGATTCATTCAATGCCGGTATACAAAATCTTCATTTGTAAGACTGTTAGTTATTTCTATGCCTGCATGTAGCTTTGCAGTCGAGATAGATACATATTTAATTCTGTAAGCTTTCTCTCATCAGACAATTCTATATATGCCTTGTTTATATCCACTAATTCGCGAAGCTTACTTTGAATCTGTTGATTGTCATTGCGCTCTTGGTTCAAGCTGGTTTCCAATAATAGAATTCGGTTGCTCAGCGACTGCATTTCCTGATTATGCTTCTCCATTCTACCTGCCAAATTCTGGTTACCAACAGCTAAGCTGGAAAGATCAAGAAGTCCCTTTACCAAGTTTTGCAGGGATACCACTTGGGTGTTATGTATATTGGATACAAACTGGCTTA